>NZ_UBIZ01000541.1:0-243 GCF_900465275.1 Parafrankia sp. Ea1.12
TGGGCACCTGGGTGACCATCGTGGCCGTCAGCGTGACATCGTCCACCACCTCGGTCGAGGCGATCATCGACGCCTCCGAGCGGTGGGGTGAGCCGGTGGCCGGGTCCTTGACCCGATCCCAGTTGAATTTCACCGCTTCGGCATTGAGCGGAGTGCCCGTCGGAGAAGACCAGCCCGGGCCGCAGCTTCAGCGCGAAGGTCGCGCCACCGTCGGTCGTGGCGAAGGACTCGGCCATCGAGTAC
>NZ_UBIZ01000395.1:0-36760 GCF_900465275.1 Parafrankia sp. Ea1.12
GCTCGTAGGCGACGCCCCAGGGGACCTCGTCGGAGATGGGTGCGACCTTGGGCGCGGGGCTCGGCTTCCGACTGGTGAGGTGCGCGATCATCAGGCGTGAGGTGCGGCCGCCGGGCTCCGTGGACGTCTCGCAGGGCAGCGGGTTGGTTCCGCCGCAGGCCGGTGAGACGGCGAGCGCCTGCCAGTAGGCGATGGCGGTGCCGTCGGGCGACCACTTGGGGTCGGCCATGCCGTTCCAGTTCGGGTCGTTGACGCTGCCGGGGCTGCCGTCGCCCTCGGCGTTGAGCTGCTGACCCGCGTAGTCGCCTCGGTCGCCGTAGCGGTCGATGAGGATCGGCTGGAAGAAGCGCCGCAGCCCGTTGTTGCGGGTCGACGAGGTGGCGCTGGTGGTGATCAGGTCGGTGATCGGCGGGATGCCGCGCATGCCGGCGAGGAACATCTGCCGGTCGGAGCCGCGGGTGTCCATGGCGACGGTCCAGCCGCCGTCGGGGGAGAGGTCGACCGGGTCGACGTACTCCGGATGGCCGGTCAGCCGGCGGACCTTCCCGGTGGTCAGATCGGCGGCGAAGACGTCGATGTTCGACGACTCCTCCGGGTAGCCGATGTAGGTGACCTCCTTGCCGTCCTGCTGAAGCCGCGCAGTTCGCCGACGGAGAGCGCGTCACGGTTGTAGACGAGTTCGTCGGGGTGGTCCGGGTCGACGGTGACCGGCTGGGTGTCAGCCGGGTCGAACAGTCGCGTGACGTTGGTGAGGTCGTAGCGGGGCGTCAGCGGCGTGCCGGTGGTAGGGGTCGCGTTGAACGCGAGGCGGCCGAGGTAGGCGAACTGACCGAACCTGCCGTTGGCGATGGTGAAGCTGTTGAAGCCGAGGTGGACGTCGTCCGGGTGAATCCGCAGCTCCCGGATGCTGCCGCCATTTCCTGAACCGTCGGCGGTGTTGTTCCAGCGAATCGGCTAGATGTGGATCTGCTCTGGCGTGCACGCCTCGTCGGTGATCGGGTGTGAGCCGCAGTCGATGATGTTCGTGCCGGCCAGGATCCGCTTTCCGTCCGTGAACGGCTGAGGATAGTCGAGGGTGGGGGAGCGGCCGGCCGCGTTCGTCTCCGGCACTCCGCAGGTGACGCATTTCCAGGCGTCGCCGTTGGGGAACTTCCCGCCGTCGGCCCGTACCAGGATCAGCTGGGAGCCGCTGTGGACGCTCGCCGGGTCGGGGGCGGCGGGCGCGCCCACGAAGGTGACCCGCGCGACGACGCTCCGGCCGTCCGGGAGGAAGCCTCCCGACTGCAGTCCGACCGACTGGCCGACACATCCGGTCCGGTGCGGGTTGATCGCCTCGGGGCACGAACCCGCGTCGGTGCTGCCGGCGACCGGTGGCAGTGGGAGTTCCTCGATGGAGATCGGCTCCGGCTTCGGTGCCGGCGGTGTGGCTCCGGCCGCTGCCGTGGACGTCGCTCCTGGGCCCGGTGGTGTCGTCGATCCTGAATCCGAGCACGACGCCACCACGAGCGTGAGAGCAACGACCAGGAACGAGAATAACGGCCGGACGCCGCGGCGTTTGATTGACGAACTCGATCGCCGCGATGTTCTCGATGTGTGCGGGCGCTGCATTCTCTTTGGTCCCCTCGGCATCGATGAATCCTTTCGAATGGTTGCGTGGGGGGCGCCGAGGTGTGCGTTTGTGCGGAGCCGCTGGAACGCGGGAGCCCGAATGTCGACGCACCGTTCGGCGTCCCGACCTCCTGAATCGGCAAACTGGGCGGCATCTTTCGAGATGCCGTGTCACGAGCCTGTCGATCGGACGGTTTGGCGTCAATCGTCTACCTGCAGGGCGGGGGCCTACTGCGATCGCAGTAGGCCCCCGCCGCGGCCGGTCGGTCGGCCGGCGGCCCGTTTCCCGTCCGCCGCTCCGTAGCGGTTGCTTTGCGGCGGATGTCGTCCACCATGGACGGATCCATCTACGCGTCCGTCGACGGGAGCGGGGCCGATGATCGTCACCTGGTGGCGGGATGTGCCGCCGCCATCCGCTCGTCACGGCGACGTTGACTGCCTCCGGCGCGGTGGCCCTCGCCGCGTTGGGCTACCTGCTCAGCCCACTGCTGCTGGGACCGTTGATCGTGGCCGTCTACTGGCTGGCGCTCGACATGGCCTGGGTGGTCGCCGGGGCCTTCGCGGCGGTGACGGCCGCGGCGCTTGTCGGTGCGGCGCTGACCGCCGGCCCGCCGTCGCGCCCGCTGGTGCTCGAGACGATCGGGCCCGTCATGTGGGTGCTGGCCCCGGTTGTCGTCGGGAGCTGGGCTCGGCTGTGGCGGACCTGCGTGCGGCTGCTGGCGGAACGGGCCGCGAACGCCGAGCGCACACGTGAACTGGAGGCGGCCATCCGGACGGTCGCCCGCGGAGACGCCCTGCTGTCCGCCGGGGCCGCGCGGGCACTCATCACCCGCTTCCTGGCCACCGCCGAGCCGGCTTCCCACCTGGTGCCGCCCGGGCGCCTCGCCCGCCTCACCCCCCGCGCACGGGAGATCATGACGCTCGCTGCCGAGGGGCGGAGCAACGAGGAGATCGCTCAGGTCCTCGCCATCTGCCCGTTGACAGTCCGGACCCACGTCCATCACGCCATGGCCAAGCTCGGTGCCCGCGACCGCGCCCAACTGGTGGTCATCGCCTACCAGAGCGGCCTGCTCCGACCGGCCCGATCCTCCTCGGACCGGACGCCGGTCATACCGCCGCCAGCGCCGTCCGCCGCACCGTAGGCCGCGCCCCGGACAGCCCCGGACAGGTGTGGGGCTTACTCACACAGGTCAGGGGCGGGCGGCCTCGGCCAGGGCGCGCCCGTAGCGTTCCGCGCCGGGGGACCGGACCGGGCACGCCGTCATCGCGGGTTGGACGACCGGGCAGAAGTGGACGCCGTCCGGGCTGCGGACGGCCACCTTGCCATCAGGGTCGCAGGGCTCGCCGGGCAGGCACGGGAGCCTCGGGACGAACCGTCCCTGGTCGGTGAGGACCTCCCCGGCCGGCACCACCCGGACGTGGGAGTTCCCGGCGGCGACCTCGCGCCAGACCCGGTCGAGCTCGGTGAGGCCGTCCGGCCCGACGGGCTGGTCGTTGCGCGGCGGGGCGTCCACGAGGACGACGTCGATGCCCCGGCGGGTCAGGATGTCGACGGCCTTGGTGGCGTCCTCCCGGTAGGCGGTGATCAGATCCCGGCCGTGCATGCACTCCGAGGCGGTGTTGCCGGAGAAGGACAGGACCGCCACCGTGGGATCCCAGCGCCGGGCCTGGTTGCGCATGTCGGTGAACCAGTCGCACAGCGCCGTGCCGCCCCAGGTCCGCGTGGTCGTCCTGGTGACCCCGTCCTTCCCGGCGGCCGCGGTGAAGGAGTCGCGCGCCTCCCAGGCGAGCGAGTCACCCCAGAGCACGATCCTTGGATCGTGCCGTTCGTGCCGCCCGGCTGTCAGCGCGATCGTGGCCAGGACGACGGCGCCCGCGAACATCCAGCCGATGACGCCCAGACGTGGCGTGGTCAGCGCAGCTCCTCCCGACGGGCGCGGGCATGGGACGGCACGGGCGCCGAGGGCCCGGGAGCCGTCCGATCCGGCTGTGGCCTCGTTCTCACGGTTCCGGATGTGTCCCGGGGACATCGTGCTGCACCGTCGCGGGACGGCTGGGCACCGGGTGCGGCCCGCGCCGGATGTCCCACGGGACCCGCGGGGTCATGAGCGGCCGTTGTCGGAGTCGGCGCCCGCGCGGGCTTGCTGGTGTTACGCCCGCCCGGCCGCGCGGCCCTTCCTCCCGCGCGGCGCGCCCGCCCGCCACTTCCGGGAGCGGGGGATCACCAGGCGTTGTCGCGGCGCATCCGGCGGGGACGGCCGTCCGGGTCGTAGATGGCATGGTAGAGCGGCGCGGACCAGCCGCGGGTGAGCCGGCCGAGGCGTTGCGGCTGGTGCGGCCGGATCCGGCCCGGCGGGCGCGGCCCGGCCTGGCCGCCGTGGTGCCAGGCGTCGAGCTCGTCGGCGCGCCGCCGGAACGCCTTGAACCCGGCTTCGGGGTCGATGAGCTCCTCGTCGTCGCCGTCCCAGTCGAGGTGCTCGCGCCAGAGCCCGAGGCGCAGGTCGCGGGCGAAGACGCGGGCACCGTCGCCGAGGCCGCCGGGGTCGCGTGGCTCGCGCGGGTCGAGGGTGGTGTCGATGGTGGCGACGGCGAGCTCCGAATCGTGGCTCCAGGAGCGCCGGTTGAGGTTGTCCGAGCCGATCGAGGCCCAGACGTCGTCGATCGTCACGGCCTTCGAGTGGACGTAGACGGGCGTCCCGGCGTGGTTCTCGACGTCGTAGACGCCGACGCGGTCGCCGCCGGCCGCGCGGCAGATCTCCAGGGCCTTCTCGCGCCCGACGAGGTTGGGCGGCAGCGAGAAGCGCCCGCCCTGGGGCGGGAAACGCGGGACGACGATCATCAGGTGGAGCTCGGGCTCGCGGCGCAGCGCGTCCGCGAACAGCCGGGCGACCTCGGTGGACCACATGTACTGGTCCTCCAGGTAGATCAGCCGCCGGGCGCGGCGCAGCACCTTGCGGTAGGCGCGCGCGATGGACCGTTCGCCCTTGCGCGCGAACGGGTAGTGCGGGCGCCGGCGCGGGTAGGTGCGCAGGATCTGGACGGCGTGCGGGCCGACCGGGGCCGGGTCGGGTGCCTGCGGCGGGAGCCCGTCCGGATTGGTCTCGACCGGGCGTATCCGATAGAAGATCTGCCGGATCGGGTTGGGGTTGTCCAGCGCGGACGGGTCGTCCCAGCGCTCCCGGAAGGTCACCTCGAGATCACCCACGGCCGGCCCGCGTACCTCGGCCTGGATGTCGTGCCAGGGCGGGGCGGCACCGTAGGCGTCGTCGATCGGCTGGCTCTGCGGGTCGCCGGCGTGAGCGGCGTCGTCGCGGCGGCTGTAGCAGAGGTCGATGCCGCCGGCGAAGGCCACCGCGTCCTCCGACGCGGCGGCGCGGCGGGCGATGACCAGCTTCTGGTGGTGCGAGCCGTTGCGGTGCACCCGGTGGTCGAGCACCACCTGGGCGCCGGCGGTGTTCAGCTCCTCGGCCAGCCGGCGGTTCGGGCGCGAGCTGAACGACATCAGCTCCAGGTGCGAGCGCCACATCAGCCCGCGCACGACGGCGCCCCGGGCGGCGGCGCGGCCCAGCACCCGGCCGACCTCGGAGCCGGCGCCGTCCAGCCGCTGGTCGAGGTCGCCGCGCCAGTCGGTGAACAGGAGAAGGTCGTTCTCGCCGAGGGTCTCGACGATCTCGAGCAGGCGGGAGAAGTAGGCCCGCCCGTGCACCAGCGGGCGGACGAGGTTGCCGGTGGTCCACGCCAGACCGTCCGGATGGCGGGCGTCCAGGGCCGTGTCCGGGTTGCCGCGCTCCTCGTCGGTGAGGAACCACTCCCCGAGCGTCGGGTCCTCGAGCGTCGGGTCCTCGAGCATCGTGCCGGTCCTCCTTCTTCAGGCGGTGCCGGACCGGGTGCCGCGGCCCCGGCGGCCTGTTCGGCCCCGGCGGCCTGTTCGGCCGCGGGTGCCTGACGGTCGCCCGGCCAGGGACCGCGCCGGCGCGACGCGTGCCGGGGCCCTGCTGCGGACGGGACGAGCCCGCGGCCCGCGAGCCGGCCGGCGTTTGCACGACGAATCATGAAGCGCCGGAAGCCCGCCAGAAGGTCATGGATCGTCCCGGTGGCTCCCTTCCCTCCACGGGACGTCCGAACCAACCGGCCGGGACACGGTGACGGCCGGACCACGGCGACGGGCGGTGCGCGTGCCACCGGGGGGCGGCGCAGGGTGTGGCACAGTGTCCGTCATGGTGCGGTCCGGCACGGGGCGGTGGGAGACGGGGCGGTGGGCCGCGGGTGGCGCGGTCATGGCACTCGGCGCACTGGCCTACGGCCTGCCGTCACTGGCCACGTTCCGTCGGCTGCGCACCCGGGTGACCCCAGGGCTCGCCGGGGTGGGCCGGCCCGACCACGTCGCGCTCACGTTCGACGACGGTCCCGACCCGGCCTCGACGCCGCGCTTCCTCGAGGTGCTCGACGCGCTCGAGATCCGTTCGACGTTCTTCGTACTCGGCGGGATGCTCGAGCGCGCCCCCGGCCTCGCCCGGGAGATGACCGAGGCCGGGCACGAGCTGGCCGTCCACGGGTGGGATCACCGGCCCATGCTGCTGCGCGGGCCGGCGTCCACCTACGACCAGCTCGCGCGCACCCGTGACCTGATCGCCGAGACCACCGGCCGGGCGCCGGCCTACGTTCGCCCGCCGCACGGGGTGCTCTCGGCCGGGGTGCTCGCCGCCGCGCGCCGCCTCGACCTCACCCCCGTCCTGTGGACGGCGTGGGGCCGCGACTGGACGGCGACGGCGACCCCGGCCAACGTGCTGGCGACACTCGCCCCCGATCTGCGCGGCGGCGCGACGGTGCTGCTGCACGACAGCGACTGCACGTCCGCGCCGGGAGCCTGGCACAGCGCGCTGGGCGCCCTGCCCGAGCTGGCGGCGCGCTGCGACGACGCGGGTCTGCGCCTCGGGCCGCTCGCCGAGCACGGCCTGCGCCCCGTCTCGAGGTAACGGCCCGCCGAACAGGTCCTGGGGTGGAGCCTGATCACGTCTCCGGGTAGAGGGAGTAGGAGGGGAAGTTGCCGTAGAGGCGTTCGTTCGGGTCCGCGCCGACGGTGACCGCGCGGACGAGGTGCTCCCCGCCGACGAACGCGCCCTTCCACGACGCGCCGCGCCCACCGAACGGCTCGGACCGGTCGCCTCGCGAGCGGGGCTTGTTGACGCCGACCTTGAACGCGGCGAGCTCCCCGGCGAGCCGGCGCGCCGTGGTGTCGTCGTCGCAGGCCAGTGAGGCGACGAGCGCGCCGTTCGAGGCGTTCATCGCGGACAGCAGCTCGGCCTCGGAGTCGACGACCACGATGCTGTCGACCGGCCCGAACGGCTCCGCGTGGTGCAGCGCGGCCGACGGCGGCGGGTTGAGGATCGCCACCGGTGGGACGTAGGCGGCCCGGTCCTGGCCGGGCAGGAACCGGCCGTCGGCGAGGTCGCCGCGGTAGAGCGGCACGCCGCCCTTGGTCACCGCTTCGTCGATCTTGGCGGCGAGCTCCGCCGCCTTCTCCGCGGTGATCACCGGCCCGTAGTCGAGGTCGGGCAGCGGGTCGGAGTCGTCCGCCACGGCGAGGGGATGCCCGAACCGCACCGAGGAGACCACCGGCAGGTACATCTCCAGGAACTTGTCGAAGAGCTGGCGCTGGACGACATAGCGCGGGTAGGCGGTGCAGCGCTGCTTGCCGTACTCGAAGCCCTTGCGCAGGTGCGAGGCGAGCAGGTCCCACTGGGAGAAGTCCCAGATGCCCCAGGCGTTGAGGCCCTCCTGCTCGAGGAAGTGCCGCTTGCCGGTGTCGACGAGCGCGGCGGCGACCTGGCCGCCGGCGGAGCGCCCGCCGACGAACGCCAGGCAGCCGATCTCCGGGGCCCGCACCAGCGCGGACGACAGCCGCGACCCCGACCCGGAGACCAGCGACACCGGCAGCCCGGCCCGGCGGGCGAGCGCGCAGGCCAGCGTCAGGCAGGCCGCCCCGCCGTCGGTCGGCGTCTTGGCGATCGCCGCGTTGCCGGCGAGCACCTGGACGAGCATGGCGTGCATGAGCACGCTCATCGGGTAGTTCCAGCTCGCGATGTTGCTGACCGGGCCCGGCAGGGCCGCCCGGCCGCCGATCATGGAGTCGATCTCGTCGACGTACCAGCGCACGCCGTCCAGGGCGCGGTCGACGTCGGTGCGGGCGAGCCGCCACGGCTTGCCGATCTCCCAGACCAGCAGCAGTGCGAGCAGGTCGCGGTGCTCCTCCATCGCCTCGATCGCGGCGGTCACCCGGGCCTTGCGGTCGGCCAGCGGGACGTCGCGCCATTCCTTGTGGTCGTCGAGGGTCGCGCGGATGGCCTCGCGCGCCTCGTCGGGCTCGATCATCGGCGGGCCGGCGATCGGGGTGCCGTCCACCGGCGTGAGGCTGTGCAGCGGGTTGCCGGTGCGACGCCACTGACCGCCCCACAGGTTGAGCAGGCGGTCCTCGTGGAACGCTTCCGGGGCCTCCTGCCGGGCGCGCGAGTAGGCGTCGGCCCAGGCGGTGCCCGGCTTGAGACGCAGGCGGGACGGGGGAGTGCTGGCTGCGGCGTCCATCTGACGAGGGTCTCTCTGATCCGATCGCGGCGCCACCAAACAGCCTTCAATGCCGTCGCGCACGCGGTACATCCAGGAGACTCAGATAACTGGTTATGAAGCACCTGTTACCCGGATCGTGTTGCTACCGCGCGTCGTTGCCTGGTTGTGCTGAGCAGCCGGATGAATGCGCCCGCCGGGGCCGTGGGCGGACGTCCGCACAGCTCGCGAGCCTGTTGGCGGGCCGGGGTCGCGTCCCGGACGGAGAGCAGAACGTCCCACTACGCCAAACTTGCGGTGAAGCCGCGTACTATTTCCGGCATGTCGGATGCGTTAAGGACATGGAAGTCGGAGGTGACTTCAGCGCGCCTGCGACCTCATGTGTGTAGTGCATCACGTAGAGTGGGCAGGTGTCCGAACCGGCTTTCGCCTGCGGTGGAGAAGCCGCGTGGCGTAAAAACCGAACTCGATTTCCGGATGTGTGATGACGGCCAGTGTGGTGCCGCCGTCGGCCGCTGATGCCGACCCGACCCGTGACGTGACGCCGATACGGGTTCTCGTCGTGGACGATCACGAGCTCTTCCTTCAGGGCCTGCAGACCGTGCTGGAGACCGAGGAGGACATTTCGGTGGTCGGGCGCGCGGCGGACGGGCAGGAGGCACTGACCCTGGCGTCCGGCACGACGCCGGACATCGTCCTGATGGACGTGCGGATGCCGGGCCGCGACGGCATCGCCGCCGCCGGCGCCATCAAGCGCGCGGTGCCGCGCACGCGGATCGTGATGCTCACCGTTTCGGACGAGGAGTCCGATCTGTTCGAGGCGATCAAGGCGGGGGCCGTCGGCTACCTGCTGAAGTCGATCCCGCCGCACGAGGTGGCCGACGCGGTGCGTGCCGTGCACAACGGCCAGAGCCTGATCAGCCCCTCGATGGCCTCGAAGCTCATGGTCGAGTTCGCGACGATGGCCCGTGGGGGGGAGGACCGCCCGCGCGCGCACGCGCCCCACCTCACCGCCCGCGAGCTCGAGGTCCTCAAGCTGGTGGCAGAGGGCCGGGCGAACCGCGAGATCGCGCGGAAGCTCTTCATCAGTGAGAACACCGTGAAGAACCACGTTCGCAATATTCTTGACAAGCTTCAGCTGCACTCCCGCATGGAGGCGGTGATGTACGCCGTCCGCCAGGGCCTGTTCGACATCGAATAAGTGTCTCCGGTGTGCTCCGGGAGTGTGTTCGGTGTGAATGGCGCGGTGGGTGTCGCCGGGGCGGCCGGGAACGGCGGTGTTCGCCGGATGATCATCTGGTGATCCTCGTGTGATCTCCGGACGTGGCCGGTGCGTGCCATCGGGAGCACCGACGGGCCGCGTCCGGCGCGATCATCCGTACTCTGCGCGTCTTCTTCGTGGTGTCGGGCCTGTACAACGCTTTTCCCGTAATGGGTGAATTGTCCGTTCTGGAAATCGTGTGTCGCCCGGAACGGAACCAGGGGTGACCATGAATGGCATCGGCGGGCGGACGGCAGGGAAGAGGCAGGTGGGAAGCCTGGCAGCCGCGTAGAGCGGATGCCGGTCCGGTGTGAACGCCGCGGCGGCTCGGGAGATGGACGGATCTGGAAGGGCTCGCCATGCCGGACCGCCCGGCACGGGCCACACTTCCGGGCCGGTGGTGTATCCACGCCTGGTTCAGCGCGAGACGTGGCAGACAGAGTTGTGCGGTCCTTTCCTGCATTCCACCCCATACGATGTCGATGTTGGCTAGCGTCATCGGTCGACCAGCACGCTCGGATGTCCGGCGAGATCGATCGAGCAGCTCGAACGCCGGGACAGCGCCATCGGGGAGGTGAGGAGCCCGGTCCTCGGCGAGGGCCACGTCCTAGGCCGGATTCCTCCGGCCCGCGATCTGTCAGCGTCCGTCGGGTTCGTCATCCGTCGGGTTCGTCGAGCGCTGGCCGTCCGCGCGACCACTCGTCCCACGGTCTGTCATGACCGGGGAGGTGAGTTCACCGGTGACCACAGCGGAGCAGCCGTCCGGGGCCGACACGAGCCCGGGGCGGCCGAGCATCATCAATCAGATCTGCCTCACCTGCCGAGGCGGGCGAGCTGTCTTCGAGCTTCGGGCCGCCGACCAGGGCGGCACCGCGCCGCATCTCGAGCCTTGCCGCCACTGCGCGGGAAAGGGCCGACACGTAGGCCTCATCCCGCCGGTATGACCATATTTCCGATGTTGTGAACCGGGCTCCGGCGGCCGAGGAGCACGGTCCCCCGCCACGGCCGCCGGAGCGCCGCCGCGCCCCGCCATCGCATGGAGAGGTCCGCACTCGCGGAGATCGACCGGCTGCGCGCGCTTCGCATGCTCGGATTCAGGTCGGATCGCGACATCCGGGTGCTGGCGACCGTGGCCGCCGAGAAGGGCGGCATCGACGCCCACATCGGCGTCGTGCGCCGGGCCCGGTCCGGCCGCTCGGTGGGCGCAGGTGGGGTGCCGGTCAGCGCCGATGCGAGGGCGCTCTCGTCGGCACCCTTCTCCCGCCTCGGCGTGGGGCCCGTCGCGGCGCCGTTGCGGGTGGCGGACTCCCTCGCCTGCGCGCGGGCCGCGCTGAGGTTCGCCGTCGAGCGCCCGCATCGTGATCACAGCAGTGTGGCGGGACGCCCTGAGCGCGAGCGGCAACGCCATCCCGCGACGAAGAGAGGGGGTCCCCCGCAGGCGGCGGCCCCCTCTATCTGGGGTGAGTGACGGGACTTGAACCCGCGGCACCCGGGACCACAACCCGGTGCTCTACCAACTGAGCTACACCCACCATCGCCCGGATCTCACCGGGCGCAGCCATCGTACCGGGTGAACGTGCCCGTGCGGCAGCCGGGTCACGATCGAGTGCCGAAATCCGTCCGATTCCCATCCGGCGGCGGTCCGCGGGTGGCTCCGGTGCGCCCGGTGCGCCCGGTGGGCCCCGGAGGCCTGGTGGGCGCCGGGGGTTCGGTGAACGCCGGGGGCGCGGCTGTCAGGAGGCGCGGATCGCGGCGGCCGCGGCGCGGGCCGCGTCGGTGGTCGGGCCGGGCTGGGGCACGAAGAGGATCTCGCGGTAGTACCGCAGCTCCTCGATGCTCTCCCGGATGTCGGCCAGGGCGCGGTGCCCGCCCGACTTCACCGGGGCCGCGTAGTACGCCCGCGGGTACCAGCGCCGGGCCAGCTCCTTGATCGAGGAGACGTCGATCATGCGGTAGTGCAGGAAGGTGTCGAGCTGGGGCAGGTAGCGGGCGATGAACGTGCGGTCGGTCGCGATCGAGTTCCCGCACAGCGGGGCCTTGCGCGCCTCCGGGACGAACCGGCGGATGTAGCTGAGGAGTTGCTCCTCGGCCTCGTCGAGCTTGAGGTCGGAGCCGCGCACGGCCTCGGTGAGCCCGGAGGTCTCGTGCATCTCGCGGACCACCGGGAGCATCTGGTCGAGGGCCGCGTCCGGGGCCGCCAGCACGAGGTCGATGCCTTCGTCCAGCACGGTGAGCTCGCTGTCGGTCACCAGGCAGGCGACCTCGAGCAGCAGGTCGGAACCGGCATCCAGGCCGGTCATCTCGCAGTCGATCCAAACCAGGCGATCCATCCCGTTCACATTAGGGATTTCCGTCGCTGTCGTCACGTACCGCCTCCGGATCCGGCCCCGCCCACCACGTCACGTCCCGACCTGCCTCCATATTCACCGTGAGGTGGGGTTGCTTCCAGTCGCGGTGCTCAGGCCGGCGGCCGGCTCGCGACCGGCCCGGCGCCGACACCAGCGGCTGCGCCGGCACCAGCGCCGGCGTCGGCCGGGGTGGAGTTCTGGATCGTGAAGGTGATGCTGCGCGCGGGCACACCGGGGCGCTCGGCCCTGGCCTCGAGCGAGTAGACGCCGTCCATCACGGCGCTCGTCTCCCAGCCGGTCTGGTGCGGGGCGAACAGGTAGGGCGCCACGCTCACCGTCATGGGATAGCGGCTGCCCGTCGGGCCGGTCAGCGTGTAGTGGATCTCGCCGATGTCACCGGTCGTCTCCAGGCTGATGTGCCGGAAGCCGCGCAGCGTCTCGTTCTCGAGGACGCCGTTGAACCCGACGATCACGCCGGGGGGCGCGGTCCGCGGTGGCGCCGTGCTGGTCACCGGCGGGATGATGCTCTCCGCGTCGACCCCGGAGTACCGGGCGTCGTCCGACAGGCGACTGTGGTACTCGACCACGAGCACCGGCATCATGATCAGCGCGGCGAGGAACAGTGCCAGGCCGACCCAGCCGCGCCGGAAGGCGTCCACGCCGCGCGCACCTTTCGCCACGGTTGCGGTGAAGCACCGAGTCTAGCCCGTGCGTTACCGCCACCCCGGCGGGGCGACCAGATCAGCGGGGCCTGCGGCCCGGTGGTCTGGTCGGCCTGCGCCCGGGGCCGCGGTTGTCCCGCGGACGCTGGCGTCCCCGTAGTCGACTCACTGCCAGGATGCGCTCCTGTGCGACGCGCTCCTGCCGAAGGCACCGGCCACGATCCACGCCCCGAAGGTAGCGGGCCGGACGGCCCTTCGTGGGCGCCGTCACAAGGTGTTAACCGAACTGCCGGCGTGTCGCGTGCGTTCCGGACCCGCGCGTCGCGTCGGCACGTAGGTGCCGCCGCCGCCGTTGTGAGAGGCGGCGGCGGCACCCAACTAGTCGCCAACGGACAATCTCAGGCCGCCACGGCGTGGGTGTGCGTCGTGTCGAAGGCCGGTTCCAGCGCCAGCTCAAGCACTTCGCGGACGTCCGCAACCAGGTGCACGGTCAGCGCCTCGCGGACCGCTGCCGGGACGTCGTCAAGGTCCGGGCCGTTGCGCGCCGGCAGGAGCACCGTTGTGATGCCGGCGCGGTGCGCGGCGAGCAACTTCTGCTTGACCCCACCTATGGGTAGCACCCGACCGGTCAGCGAGACCTCGCCGGTCATCGCCACGTCCGCGCGCACCGGGCGCCCGGAGAGCAGGGATGCCAGCGCGGTGGTCATCGTGACCCCGGCGCTCGGCCCGTCCTTGGGCACCGCGCCCGCCGGGACGTGGATGTGCACCCCGCGGTCACGCAGGTCGCCGACCGGCAGTTCGAGCTCCACCCCGCGTGAGCGCAGGTAGGACAGCGCGATCTGCGCCGACTCCTTCATGACGTCGCCGAGCTGCCCGGTCAGCGTCACTCCGCTGGCCCCGGTCTCCGGGTCGGCCAGTGACGCCTCGACGAACAGGACGTCCCCGCCGGCCCCGGTGACCGCGAGCCCGGTCGCCACCCCCGGCAGCGCGGTGCGCTCCGCCGACTCCGGGGTGTGCCGCGGCCGTCCGAGGTATCCGGCCAGATCGCCGGCGCCGATCGTGACCGGCAGGGCGGTCTCGTCCAGTGCGACCTTCGCGACGACCTTGCGCAGCACCCGGGCGGTCGCCCGCTCCAGGTCACGCACGCCGGCCTCGCGGGTGTACTCGCCGGCCAGCAGCCGCAGCGCCGCGTCGTCCACGGTGACGTCGTCGGGGGTCAGCCCGGCCCGCTCGAGCTGGCGCGGGAGCAGGTGGTCGCGGGCGATGGTGACCTTCTCCTCCTCGGTGTAGCCGTCGAGCAGGATCAGTTCCATCCGGTCCAGCAGCGGCGCCGGGATGGACTCCAGCACGTTCGCGGTGGCCAGGAACAGCACGTCCGACAGGTCGAGCTCGACCTCCAGGTAGTGGTCGCGGAAGGTGTGGTTCTGCGCCGGGTCCAGCACCTCGAGCAGCGCCGCCGTCGGGTCCCCGCGGTAGTCGGAGCCGACCTTGTCGACCTCGTCGAGCAGGATCACCGGGTTCATCGAGCCGGCCTCGCGGATCGCCCGCACGACGCGGCCGGGCTGCGCACCGACGTAGGTGCGCCGGTGGCCGCGGATCTCCGCCTCGTCGCGGACGCCGCCGAGCGCCACCCGGGCGAACCGGCGGCCCATGGCGCGGGCCACGGACTCGCCCAGCGAGGTCTTGCCGACCCCGGGCGGCCCGGCCAGCGCGAGCACCGCGCCGCTGCGGCGCCCACCGACGACCCCGAGCCCGGCGTCGGCCCGCCGGCGGCGGACCGCCAGGTACTCGACGATCCGGTCCTTGACGTCGCTGAGCCCGGCGTGGTCGGCGTCCAGCACGGCCCGCGCCGAGGCGATGTCGTAGGTGTCCTCGGCGTGCTCGTTCCACGGCAGCTCCAGGACGGTGTCCAGCCAGGTGCGGATCCAGCCGACCTCGGGGGAGGACTCGGCCGTCCGCTCCAGCTTGTCGACCTCCTTGAGCGCCGCGGCGCGGACCTTCTCCGGCAGGTCGGCGGCCTCGACCCGGGCTCGGTAGTCCTCCTGCTCGGAGGACGCGGGTGACCCGTCCAGCTCGGCCAGTTCCTTGCGGACGGCCTCCAGCTGACGGCGCAGCAGGAACTCCCGCTGCTGGCGGTCGACGCCCTCCTGGACGTCGCGCCGGATGGTCTCGGCCACGTCGACCTCGGCGGCGTGCTCCCGCGTCCACGGGACGAGCAGCTCCAGCCGGGCGGTCACGTCGACGGTGCGCAGCAGCTCCAGCTTCTGCGCGGTCGACAGGTAGGACGAGTAGCCGGCGGTGTCGGCCAGCGTGTCGGGGTTCTCGATCGCCTCGACGGTGTCGGCGACCTGGCCGACCCCGCGGGCGCGCAGCACCCCGGTCACCAGCGTGCGGTACTCGCGGGCGAGCTCGACCAGCCGGGCGGCCGCGCCGTCGGGGTCGCCGGTGGCGCCGGTGGCACCCGGCGTGCCCGCGGTCGCCGTCGCGCTGATCGTGCCGGTGAAGCCGGCCGGGAGGACCGGCTCGACGGGGGTCGCCTCGGCCCACACGACACCGGTGTCGGCGGCGCCGGGCGGCGTGGGGGCGGTGCCGACCCGGGCTCGGGACACGGCCCGCACGAGCGCGGCCGTCCCGCCGTTCGGCAGCCGGCCGATCTGGTCGACGACGGCGAGGACGCCCATGTCGGCGAGGTCGCCGTCCACCCGGGGGACGAGCAGGATCTCGGCGGTGCGCTGGAAGGAGCGGCTGGAGATGCCCGGCGCCCTGGCGTCGGGTGTGGAGTCGGGCCTGCCGCCGCGGGCCGCGTCCACGGCGGCGCGGGTCCCGGCGTCCGACAGGTCGAGCGGAACCACCATGCCGGGCAGGACGACCGCGTCGTCCAGCGGCAGCAGCGGGAGGAGCCTGGTGTGTGACATGCGGCCTTCATCCCTCGTGTCGAGCGGCTTGGGCCCACTCTCATTGAGCCTGTCGTGCTCAAGGCATCGGAGCGGATCGTTGTTCCCGAACCTGATCGCCCTGGGTGAACGCCGCTGTCTGCGTGAGATGTCGCGAGATGTCACGAGATGTGATGTGCGGGCCGTGATGCGCGGGATGTGAAGGTGCTCGAGGTGTCGGGAAGGGTCGGGCGTCCCGGTGGGTTGAGGGGGGTAGTTGCATCGGCAACTGTTAGGTCGGGTGGGAGCGAGGTCTCGCCCCGTCGACCGGGCAGGGGTCCGATGAGAGGATCTGCCTGGTTCCGTAGGAGGTCACCATGCCAGCCGTCACCGCCGACGCCCTCACGCTGCCGAGGCTGTCCGCGCCGGGTCTCGGCGATGTCGAGCGCCCGGTGAAGAAGGTCGTCACCGCCCCGTCCGGGCTGGAGGGGGAGGGGTTCCCCGTCCGCCGGATGTTCGCCGGGGTGAGCATGGCCGACCGCGACCCCTTCGTCCACGCCGACCAGATGGGCGAGATCGACTACGCGCCCGGTGAGCCCAAGGGGACGCCGTGGCACCCGCACCGCGGCTTCGAGACCGTCACCTACATGATCGACGGCACCTTCCAGCACCAGGACTCGCACGGCGGCGGCGGCCTGATCGCCAACGGCGCCACCCAGTGGATGACGGCCGGCTCCGGCATCCTGCACATCGAGACCCCGCCCGAGGCACTCGTCGTCAGCGGCGGCCGGTTCCACGGTGTCCAGCTCTGGGTGAACCTGCCGGCGAAGGACAAGTTCAGCGCGCCCCGCTACCAGAGCATCGAAGGGGAGGATGTCGCGCTGATCGCCTCCCCTGACGGCGGCAGCCTGGTCCGGATCATCGCCGGTGACGTCGGCGGCTTCCGTGGCCCCGGGTCGACCCACACGCCGATCGCGGTGGTGCACACCACGGTCAGCCCCGGCGCGCGGGTCAGCCTGCCCTGGAACCCCGAGTACAACGCGCTGGTCTACGTCCTGGCCGGTCAGGGCACCGTCGGTGCGGACGACACGCCCGTGCGCCTCGGCCAGACGGCCGTGCTGGGCGCGGGGGACCGCATCATCCTCGCGGCGAACCCGACCCAGGACTCGCACACCCCGAACCTGGAGGTCCTGCTGCTCGGCGGCCGGCCGATCCGCGAGCACGTCGAGATGTACGGGCCGTTCGTCATGAACACAAAGGACGAGCTCCGCCAGGCGATCGAGGACTTCCAGGCCGGTCGGCTGGGTGTGATCCCGGAGAACGCCCTGATGCCGCACCGCGGGTGAGCCTGCCGCCTCGTGGCTGAGGGTGCCGAGAGCCGGGTCCGAGCCGCCCGGCCCCCGCGGGTGCCGCCATCCGGCACCCGCGGGGCGCTGCTCCGTCCCGGCGGATGCCGCTGCCCGGCCCGGGACCGACCACGATTTAACCGAGGATGCCGGCGGACCGCACCCGGTCGTTCACATACGGGAACGGCCGTGATGATATCAACCGGTACATCGGGCAATTCGTGGATCATCGGTCGGGCTCCGGCATGGGCGGCACCCGGCAGCAAGGGAGCGGATCATGGTTCGGGAGATCGGCCGGACCGGTCCGGAGCAACAGGGCCCGCGGCGGCGCGACTGGCCGTCGACCACCCTGCTCGGGCGGCTGCCCGAACAGACCCGGGCGGCATTCGTCGGTCTGGGCCCCTACCGTGAGTACGCCAGCGAGGAGATCGTCCTGCGGGAGGGCGACGGCACCAACTTCGTCGTGCTCCTGCTGAACGGGTGGGTCAAGGTCACCGCCTCCACCGAGAACGGCGGCTTCGCCCTGCTCGCCATCCGCCACGGCGGCGACCTCGTCGGCGAGCAGGCCGGCCTGGACGGTGAGCCCCGGTCGGCGACGGTCACCGCGGCCGGGGCGGTGCTGGCGAAGGTGATTCCGCTGGAGGCGTTCCTCGCCTTCCTGCGGTCCCATCCCGACGCGGGCCCTCCTGTGCTGCAGTCCGTCAGCGCCAAGCTGCGCAACGCGACCCGGCGCCGCGTCGAGTTCGGCGGGTGCTCGGTAGCCGTCCGGCTGGCCCGCGTGATCGTCGAGCTCGAACGCGCCTACGGGGCTGACGCGACGGACGGCCCGGGGCGGCGGGTCCAGATCGCCCTCACCCAGCCCGAGCTCGCCGCGCTCGTCGGCGCCGCCGAGCCGACGGTGCACAAGGTCCTGCGCGAGCTGCGCCAGCAGGGAGTCATCGATACCCGCTACCGCTCCATCGTGATCCGCGACGTCGAGGCCCTGCACCGGGCCGCCGGGACGACGCGCCCCCGCTGATCGTTTATCGCTGATCGCCGGGGCTGATCGTCGTCGCTCGGACAATCCCATCGCATGACGATGTGTTCCGTGCCCACAGCGTGAACAGTTGCCTCCGACGGACCGTGACCATCGGAGGCTGTGCGTGAACGAGACGATGCCCGGCATCCGGCGGCTGTGTATCGCCGTCGCCGCATACGACAACGGCCGGGAGGGCCAGTTCCCGGAGGGCTCGCCGGCCTCGCCGCCGCTCGGGGCCGTCCTGGACGAGACCTGCGCGGCGGCCGACGTCCGGTGCGCGCACTGGGCCAACCGGCCGACCGGGGGCGAGCTGGCGGTGTTCCCGCCCGGCATCGACGAAGGCCGGGTGGTCTCCGACTTCGTCCGCGAGCTGCGCCGCACCCTGGTGCGGGTGAACGCGGAGTCGGCGCCGCGGCTGCGGCTGCGGGTCGCGCTGCACCAGGGCATCACCCGCGTCGACGAGCAGGGCTACGGGGGGCGCGCGGTGGTGAAGGCGTGCCGGCTGCGCGACGCCGACATCCTCGACCGGGAGCTCGCGGAGCACCCGGAATCGGACCTGGTGCTCATCGTCTCCAGCGAGCTGTTCGACGACGTGGCCGGCGACACCGTGGCCGGCGACGACGTTTCGGGCGATCATCCGCCGGACCTGTGCCGCGCCGACTTCCGGCCGGTGACCCTGGACGTGCCCGAGAGCGGCCAGCGCGCGCTGGCCGCTCTCGGGCACGTCCAGGGTCACCGGCCGGAAGTCGGCGCGGCACAGGTCCGGCGGATGATCGCCCGAAACGTCGTCGCCGGCCACGGTGTCGCCGGCCACGTCGTCGAACAGCTCGCTGGAGACGATGAGCACCAGGTCCGATTCCGGGTGCTCCGCGAGCTCCCGGTCGAGGATGTCGGCGTCGCGCAGCCGGCACGCCTTCACCACCGCGCGCCCCCCGTAGCCCTGCTCGTCGACGCGGGTGATGCCCTGGTGCAGCGCGACCCGCAGCCGCAGCCGCGGCGCCGACTCCGCGTTCACCCGCACCAGGGTGCGGCGCAGCTCGCGGACGAAGTCGGAGACCACCCGGCCTTCGTCGATGCCGGGCGGGAACACCGCCAGCTCGCCCCCGGTCGGCCGGTTGGCCCAGTGCGCGCACCGGACGTCGGCCGCCGCGCAGGTCTCGTCCAGGACGGCCCCGAGCGGCGGCGAGGCCGGCGAGCCCTCCGGGAACTGGCCCTCCCGGCCGTTGTCGTATGCGGCGACGGCGATACACAGCCGCCGGATGCCGGGCATCGTCTCGTTCACGCACAGCCTCCGATGGTCACGGTCCGTCGGAGGCAACTGTTCACGCTGTGGGCACGGAACACATCGTCATGCGATGGGATTGTCCGAGCGACGACGATCAGCCCCGGCGATCAGCGATAAACGATCAGCGGGGGCGCGTCGTCCCGGCGGCCCGGTGCAGGGCCTCGACGTCGCGGATCACGATGGAGCGGTAGCGGGTATCGATGACTCCCTGCTGGCGCAGCTCGCGCAGGACCTTGTGCACCGTCGGCTCGGCGGCGCCGACGAGCGCGGCGAGCTCGGGCTGGGTGAGGGCGATCTGGACCCGCCGCCCCGGGCCGTCCGTCGCGTCAGCCCCGTAGGCGCGTTCGAGCTCGACGATCACGCGGGCCAGCCGGACGGCTACCGAGCACCCGCCGAACTCGACGCGGCGCCGGGTCGCGTTGCGCAGCTTGGCGCTGACGGACTGCAGCACAGGAGGGCCCGCGTCGGGATGGGACCGCAGGAAGGCGAGGAACGCCTCCAGCGGAATCACCTTCGCCAGCACCGCCCCGGCCGCGGTGACCGTCGCCGACCGGGGCTCACCGTCCAGGCCGGCCTGCTCGCCGACGAGGTCGCCGCCGTGGCGGATGGCGAGCAGGGCGAAGCCGCCGTTCTCGGTGGAGGCGGTGACCTTGACCCACCCGTTCAGCAGGAGCACGACGAAGTTGGTGCCGTCGCCCTCCCGCAGGACGATCTCCTCGCTGGCGTACTCACGGTAGGGGCCCAGACCGACGAATGCCGCCCGGGTCTGTTCGGGCAGCCGCCCGAGCAGGGTGGTCGACGGCCAGTCGCGCCGCCGCGGGCCCTGTTGCTCCGGACCGGTCCGGCCGATCTCCCGAACCATGATCCGCTCCCTTGCTGCCGGGTGCCGCCCATGCCGGAGCCCGACCGATGATCCACGAATTGCCCGATGTACCGGTTGATATCATCACGGCCGTTCCCGTATGTGAACGACCGGGTGCGGTCCGCCGGCATCCTCGGTTAAATCGTGGTCGGTCCCGGGCCGGGCAGCGGCATCCGCCGGGACGGAGCAGCGCCCCGCGGGTGCCGGATGGCGGCACCCGCGGGGGCCGGGCGGCTCGGACCCGGCTCTCGGCACCCTCAGCCACGAGGCGGCAGGCTCACCCGCGGTGCGGCATCAGGGCGTTCTCCGGGATCACACCCAGCCGACCGGCCTGGAAGTCCTCGATCGCCTGGCGGAGCTCGTCCTTTGTGTTCATGACGAACGGCCCGTACATCTCGACGTGCTCGCGGATCGGCCGGCCGCCGAGCAGCAGGACCTCCAGGTTCGGGGTGTGCGAGTCCTGGGTCGGGTTCGCCGCGAGGATGATGCGGTCCCCCGCGCCCAGCACGGCCGTCTGGCCGAGGCGCACGGGCGTGTCGTCCGCACCGACGGTGCCCTGACCGGCCAGGACGTAGACCAGCGCGTTGTACTCGGGGTTCCAGGGCAGGCTGACCCGCGCGCCGGGGCTGACCGTGGTGTGCACCACCGCGATCGGCGTGTGGGTCGACCCGGGGCCACGGAAGCCGCCGACGTCACCGGCGATGATCCGGACCAGGCTGCCGCCGTCAGGGGAGGCGATCAGCGCGACATCCTCCCCTTCGATGCTCTGGTAGCGGGGCGCGCTGAACTTGTCCTTCGCCGGCAGGTTCACCCAGAGCTGGACACCGTGGAACCGGCCGCCGCTGACGACGAGTGCCTCGGGCGGGGTCTCGATGTGCAGGATGCCGGAGCCGGCCGTCATCCACTGGGTGGCGCCGTTGGCGATCAGGCCGCCGCCGCCGTGCGAGTCCTGGTGCTGGAAGGTGCCGTCGATCATGTAGGTGACGGTCTCGAAGCCGCGGTGCGGGTGCCACGGCGTCCCCTTGGGCTCACCGGGCGCGTAGTCGATCTCGCCCATCTGGTCGGCGTGGACGAAGGGGTCGCGGTCGGCCATGCTCACCCCGGCGAACATCCGGCGGACGGGGAACCCCTCCCCCTCCAGCCCGGACGGGGCGGTGACGACCTTCTTCACCGGGCGCTCGACATCGCCGAGACCCGGCGCGGACAGCCTCGGCAGCGTGAGGGCGTCGGCGGTGACGGCTGGCATGGTGACCTCCTACGGAACCAGGCAGATCCTCTCATCGGACCCCTGCCCGGTCGACGGGGCGAGACCTCGCTCCCACCCGACCTAACAGTTGCCGATGCAACTACCCCCCTCAACCCACCGGGACGCCCGACCCTTCCCGACACCTCGAGCACCTTCACATCCCGCGCATCACGGCCCGCACATCACATCTCGTGACATCTCGCGACATCTCACGCAGACAGCGGCGTTCACCCAGGGCGATCAGGTTCGGGAACAACGATCCGCTCCGATGCCTTGAGCACGACAGGCTCAATGAGAGTGGGCCCAAGCCGCTCGACACGAGGGATGAAGGCCGCATGTCACACACCAGGCTCCTCCCGCTGCTGCCGCTGGACGACGCGGTCGTCCTGCCCGGCATGGTGGTTCCGCTCGACCTGTCGGACGCCGGGACCCGCGCCGCCGTGGACGCGGCCCGCGGCGGCAGGCCCGACTCCACACCCGACGCCAGGGCGCCGGGCATCTCCAGCCGCTCCTTCCAGCGCACCGCCGAGATCCTGCTCGTCCCCCGGGTGGACGGCGACCTCGCCGACATGGGCGTCCTCGCCGTCGTCGACCAGATCGGCCGGCTGCCGAACGGCGGGACGGCCGCGCTCGTGCGGGCCGTGTCCCGAGCCCGGGTCGGCACCGCCCCCACGCCGCCCGGCGCCGCCGACACCGGTGTCGTGTGGGCCGAGGCGACCCCCGTCGAGCCGGTCCTCCCGGCCGGCTTCACCGGCACGATCAGCGCGACGGCGACCGCGGGCACGCCGGGTGCCACCGGCGCCACCGGCGACCCCGACGGCGCGGCCGCCCGGCTGGTCGAGCTCGCCCGCGAGTACCGCACGCTGGTGACCGGGGTGCTGCGCGCCCGCGGGGTCGGCCAGGTCGCCGACACCGTCGAGGCGATCGAGAACCCCGACACGCTGGCCGACACCGCCGGCTACTCGTCCTACCTGTCGACCGCGCAGAAGCTGGAGCTGCTGCGCACCGTCGACGTGACCGCCCGGCTGGAGCTGCTCGTCCCGTGGACGCGGGAGCACGCCGCCGAGGTCGACGTGGCCGAGACCATCCGGCGCGACGTCCAGGAGGGCGTCGACCGCCAGCAGCGGGAGTTCCTGCTGCGCCGTCAGCTGGAGGCCGTCCGCAAGGAACTGGCCGAGCTGGACGGGTCACCCGCGTCCTCCGAGCAGGAGGACTACCGAGCCCGGGTCGAGGCCGCCGACCTGCCGGAGAAGGTCCGCGCCGCGGCGCTCAAGGAGGTCGACAAGCTGGAGCGGACGGCCGAGTCCTCCCCCGAGGTCGGCTGGATCCGCACCTGGCTGGACACCGTCCTGGAGCTGCCGTGGAACGAGCACGCCGAGGACACCTACGACATCGCCTCGGCGCGGGCCGTGCTGGACGCCGACCACGCCGGGCTCAGCGACGTCAAGGACCGGATCGTCGAGTACCTGGCGGTCCGCCGCCGGCGGGCCGACGCCGGGCTCGGGGTCGTCGGTGGGCGCCGCAGCGGCGCGGTGCTCGCGCTGGCCGGGCCGCCCGGGGTCGGCAAGACCTCGCTGGGCGAGTCCGTGGCCCGCGCCATGGGCCGCCGGTTCGCCCGGGTGGCGCTCGGCGGCGTCCGCGACGAGGCGGAGATCCGCGGCCACCGGCGCACCTACGTCGGTGCGCAGCCCGGCCGCGTCGTGCGGGCGATCCGCGAGGCCGGCTCGATGAACCCGGTGATCCTGCTCGACGAGGTCGACAAGGTCGGCTCCGACTACCGCGGGGACCCGACGGCGGCGCTGCTCGAGGTGCTGGACCCGGCGCAGAACCACACCTTCCGCGACCACTACCTGGAGGTCGAGCTCGACCTGTCGGACGTGCTGTTCCTGGCCACCGCGAACGTGCTGGAGTCCATCCCGGCGCCGCTGCTGGACCGGATGGAACTGATCCTGCTCGACGGCTACACCGAGGAGGAGAAGGTCACCATCGCCCGCGACCACCTGCTCCCGCGCCAGCTCGAGCGGGCCGGGCTGACCCCCGACGACGTCACCGTGGACGACGCGGCGCTGCGGCTGCTGGCCGGCGAGTACACCCGCGAGGCCGGCGTGCGTGACCTGGAGCGGGCGACCGCCCGGGTGCTGCGCAAGGTCGTCGCGAAGGTCGCACTGGACGAGACCGCCCTGCCGGTCACGATCGGCGCCGGCGATCTGGCCGGATACCTCGGACGGCCGCGGCACACCCCGGAGTCGGCGGAGCGCACCGCGCTGCCGGGGGTGGCGACCGGGCTCGCGGTCACCGGGGCCGGCGGGGACGTCCTGTTCGTCGAGGCGTCACTGGCCGACCCGGAGACCGGGGCCAGCGGAGTGACGCTGACCGGGCAGCTCGGCGACGTCATGAAGGAGTCGGCGCAGATCGCGCTGTCCTACCTGCGCTCACGCGGGGTGGAGCTCGAACTGCCGGTCGGCGACCTGCGTGACCGCGGGGTGCACATCCACGTCCCGGCGGGCGCGGTGCCCAAGGACGGGCCGAGCGCCGGGGTCACGATGACCACCGCGCTGGCATCCCTGCTCTCCGGGCGCCCGGTGCGCGCGGACGTGGCGATGACCGGCGAGGTCTCGCTGACCGGTCGGGTGCTACCCATAGGTGGGGTCAAGCAGAAGTTGCTCGCCGCGCACCGCGCCGGCATCACAACGGTGCTCCTGCCGGCGCGCAACGGCCCGGACCTTGACGACGTCCCGGCAGCGGTCCGCGAGGCGCTGACCGTGCACCTGGTTGCGGACGTCCGCGAAGTGCTTGAGCTGGCGCTGGAACCGGCCTTCGACACGACGCACACCCACGCCGTGGCGGCCTGAGATTGTCCGTTGGCGACTAGTTGGGTGCCGCCGCCGCCTCTCACAACGGCGGCGGCGGCACCTACGTGCCGACGCGACGCGCGGGTCCGGAACGCACGCGACACGCCGGCAGTTCGGTTAACACCTTGTGACGGCGCCCACGAAGGGCCGTCCGGCCCGCTACCTTCGGGGCGTGGATCGTGGCCGGTGCCTTCGGCAGGAGCGCGTCGCACAGGAGCGCATCCTGGCAGTGAGTCGACTACGGGGACGCCAGCGTCCGCGGGACAACCGCGGCCCCGGGCGCAGGCCGACCAGACCACCGGGCCGCAGGCCCCGCTGATCTGGTCGCCCCGCCGGGGTGGCGGTAACGCACGGGCTAGACTCGGTGCTTCACCGCAACCGTGGCGAAAGGTGCGCGCGGCGTGGACGCCTTCCGGCGCGGCTGGGTCGGCCTGGCACTGTTCCTCGCCGCGCTGATCATGATGCCGGTGCTCGTGGTCGAGTACCACAGTCGCCTGTCGGACGACGCCCGGTACTCCGGGGTCGACGCGGAGAGCATCATCCCGCCGGTGACCAGCACGGCGCCACCGCGGACCGCGCCCCCCGGCGTGATCGTCGGGTTCAACGGCGTCCTCGAGAACGAGACGCTGCGCGGCTTCCGGCACATCAGCCTGGAGACGACCGGTGACATCGGCGAGATCCACTACACGCTGACCGGCCCGACGGGCAGCCGCTATCCCATGACGGTGAGCGTGGCGCCCTACCTGTTCGCCCCGCACCAGACCGGCTGGGAGACGAGCGCCGTGATGGACGGCGTCTACTCGCTCGAGGCCAGGGCCGAGCGCCCCGGTGTGCCCGCGCGCAGCATCACCTTCACGATCCAGAACTCCACCCCGGCCGACGCCGGCGCTGGTGCCGGCGCAGCCGCTGGTGTCGGCGCCGGGCCGGTCGCGAGCCGGCCGCCGGCCTGAGCACCGCGACTGGAAGCAACCCCACCTCACGGTGAATATGGAGGCAGGTCGGGACGTGACGTGGTGGGCGGGGCCGGATCCGGAGGCGGTACGTGACGACAGCGACGGAAATCCCTAATGTGAACGGGATGGATCGCCTGGTTTGGATCGACTGCGAGATGACCGGCCTGGATGCCGGTTCCGACCTGCTGCTCGAGGTCGCCTGCCTGGTGACCGACAGCGAGCTCACCGTGCTGGACGAAGGCATCGACCTCGTGCTGGCGGCCCCGGACGCGGCCCTCGACCAGATGCTCCCGGTGGTCCGCGAGATGCACGAGACCTCCGGGCTCACCGAGGCCGTGCGCGGCTCCGACCTCAAGCTCGACGAGGCCGAGGAGCAACTCCTCAGCTACATCCGCCGGTTCGTCCCGGAGGCGCGCAAGGCCCCGCTGTGCGGGAACTCGATCGCGACCGACCGCACGTTCATCGCCCGCTACCTGCCCCAGCTCGACACCTTCCTGCACTACCGCATGATCGACGTCTCCTCGATCAAGGAGCTGGCCCGGCGCTGGTACCCGCGGGCGTACTACGCGGCCCCGGTGAAGTCGGGCGGGCACCGCGCCCTGGCCGACATCCGGGAGAGCATCGAGGAGCTGCGGTACTACCGCGAGATCCTCTTCGTGCCCCAGCCCGGCCCGACCACCGACGCGGCCCGCGCCGCGGCCGCCGCGATCCGCGCCTCCTGACAGCCGCGCCCCCGGCGTTCACCGAACCCCCGGCGCCCACCAGGCCTCCGGGGCCCACCGGGCGCACCGGGCGCACCGGAGCCACCCGCGGACCGCCGCCGGATGGGAATCGGACGGATTTCGGCACTCGATCGTGACCCGGCTGCCGCACGGGCACGTTCACCCGGTACGATGGCTGCGCCCGGTGAGATCCGGGCGATGGTGGGTGTAGCTCAGTTGGTAGAGCACCGGGTTGTGGTCCCGGGTGCCGCGGGTTCAAGTCCCGTCACTCACCCCAGATAGAGGGGGCCGCCGCCTGCGGGGGACCCCCTCTCTTCGTCGCGGGATGGCGTTGCCGCTCGCGCTCAGGGCGTCCCGCCACACTGCTGTGATCACGATGCGGGCGCTCGACGGCGAACCTCAGCGCGGCCCGCGCGCAGGCGAGGGAGTCCGCCACCCGCAACGGCGCCGCGACGGGCCCCACGCCGAGGCGGGAGAAGGGTGCCGACGAGAGCGCCCTCGCATCGGCGCTGACCGGCACCCCACCTGCGCCCACCGAGCGGCCGGACCGGGCCCGGCGCACGACGCCGATGTGGGCGTCGATGCCGCCCTTCTCGGCGGCCACGGTCGCCAGCACCCGGATGTCGCGATCCGACCTGAATCCGAGCATGCGAAGCGCGCGCAGCCGGTCGATCTCCGCGAGTGCGGACCTCTCCATGCGATGGCGGGGCGCGGCGGCGCTCCGGCGGCCGTGGCGGGGGACCGTGCTCCTCGGCCGCCGGAGCCCGGTTCACAACATCGGAAATATGGTCATACCGGCGGGATGAGGCCTACGTGTCGGCCCTTTCCCGCGCAGTGGCGGCAAGGCTCGAGATGCGGCGCGGTGCCGCCCTGGTCGGCGGCCCGAAGCTCGAAGACAGCTCGCCCGCCTCGGCAGGTGAGGCAGATCTGATTGATGATGCTCGGCCGCCCCGGGCTCGTGTCGGCCCCGGACGGCTGCTCCGCTGTGGTCACCGGTGAACTCACCTCCCCGGTCATGACAGACCGTGGGACGAGTGGTCGCGCGGACGGCCAGCGCTCGACGAACCCGACGGATGACGAACCCGACGGACGCTGACAGATCGCGGGCCGGAGGAATCCGGCCTAGGACGTGGCCCTCGCCGAGGACCGGGCTCCTCACCTCCCCGATGGCGCTGTCCCGGCGTTCGAGCTGCTCGATCGATCTCGCCGGACATCCGAGCGTGCTGGTCGACCGATGACGCTAGCCAACATCGACATCGTATGGGGTGGAATGCAGGAAAGGACCGCACAACTCTGTCTGCCACGTCTCGCGCTGAACCAGGCGTGGATACACCACCGGCCCGGAAGTGTGGCCCGTGCCGGGCGGTCCGGCATGGCGAGCCCTTCCAGATCCGTCCATCTCCCGCGCCGCCGCGGCGTTCACACCGGACCGGCATCCGCTCTACGCGGCTGCCAGGCTTCCCACCTGCCTCTTCCCTGCCGTCCGCCCGCCGATGCCATTCATGGTCACCCCTGGTTCCGTTCCGGGCGACACACGATTTCCAGAACGG
Source organism: Parafrankia sp. Ea1.12 (assembly GCF_900465275.1). NCBI lineage: Bacteria > Bacillati > Actinomycetota > Actinomycetes > Frankiales > Frankiaceae > Parafrankia > Parafrankia sp. Ea1.12. The sequence continues at coordinate 27,148 of NZ_UBIZ01000395.1, forward strand.
ACAATTCACCCATTACGGGAAAAGCGTTGTACAGGCCCGACACCACGAAGAAGACGCGCAGAGTACGGATGATCGCGCCGGACGCGGCCCGTCGGTGCTCCCGATGGCACGCACCGGCCACGTCCGGAGATCACACGAGGATCACCAGATGATCATCCGGCGAACACCGCCGTTCCCGGCCGCCCCGGCGACACCCACCGCGCCATTCACACCGAACACACTCCCGGAGCACACCGGAGACACTTATTCGATGTCGAACAGGCCCTGGCGGACGGCGTACATCACCGCCTCCATGCGGGAGTGCAGCTGAAGCTTGTCAAGAATATTGCGAACGTGGTTCTTCACGGTGTTCTCACTGATGAAGAGCTTCCGCGCGATCTCGCGGTTCGCCCGGCCCTCTGCCACCAGCTTGAGGACCTCGAGCTCGCGGGCGGTGAGGTGGGGCGCGTGCGCGCGCGGGCGGTCCTCCCCCCCACGGGCCATCGTCGCGAACTCGACCATGAGCTTCGAGGCCATCGAGGGGCTGATCAGGCTCTGGCCGTTGTGCACGGCACGCACCGCGTCGGCCACCTCGTGCGGCGGGATCGACTTCAGCAGGTAGCCGACGGCCCCCGCCTTGATCGCCTCGAACAGATCGGACTCCTCGTCCGAAACGGTGAGCATCACGATCCGCGTGCGCGGCACCGCGCGCTTGATGGCGCCGGCGGCGGCGATGCCGTCGCGGCCCGGCATCCGCACGTCCATCAGGACGATGTCCGGCGTCGTGCCGGACGCCAGGGTCAGTGCCTCCTGCCCGTCCGCCGCGCGCCCGACCACCGAAATGTCCTCCTCGGTCTCCAGCACGGTCTGCAGGCCCTGAAGGAAGAGCTCGTGATCGTCCACGACGAGAACCCGTATCGGCGTCACGTCACGGGTCGGGTCGGCATCAGCGGCCGACGGCGGCACCACACTGGCCGTCATCACACATCCGGAAATCGAGTTCGGTTTTTACGCCACGCGGCTTCTCCACCGCAGGCGAAAGCCGGTTCGGACACCTGCCCACTCTACGTGATGCACTACACACATGAGGTCGCAGGCGCGCTGAAGTCACCTCCGACTTCCATGTCCTTAACGCATCCGACATGCCGGAAATAGTACGCGGCTTCACCGCAAGTTTGGCGTAGTGGGACGTTCTGCTCTCCGTCCGGGACGCGACCCCGGCCCGCCAACAGGCTCGCGAGCTGTGCGGACGTCCGCCCACGGCCCCGGCGGGCGCATTCATCCGGCTGCTCAGCACAACCAGGCAACGACGCGCGGTAGCAACACGATCCGGGTAACAGGTGCTTCATAACCAGTTATCTGAGTCTCCTGGATGTACCGCGTGCGCGACGGCATTGAAGGCTGTTTGGTGGCGCCGCGATCGGATCAGAGAGACCCTCGTCAGATGGACGCCGCAGCCAGCACTCCCCCGTCCCGCCTGCGTCTCAAGCCGGGCACCGCCTGGGCCGACGCCTACTCGCGCGCCCGGCAGGAGGCCCCGGAAGCGTTCCACGAGGACCGCCTGCTCAACCTGTGGGGCGGTCAGTGGCGTCGCACCGGCAACCCGCTGCACAGCCTCACGCCGGTGGACGGCACCCCGATCGCCGGCCCGCCGATGATCGAGCCCGACGAGGCGCGCGAGGCCATCCGCGCGACCCTCGACGACCACAAGGAATGGCGCGACGTCCCGCTGGCCGACCGCAAGGCCCGGGTGACCGCCGCGATCGAGGCGATGGAGGAGCACCGCGACCTGGTCGCGGTGCTGCTGGTCTGGGAGATCGGCAAGCCGTGGCGGCTCGCCCGCACCGACGTCGACCGCGCCCTGGACGGCGTGCGCTGGTACGTCGACGAGATCGACTCCATGATCGGCGGCCGGGCGGCCCTGCCGGGCCCGGTCAGCAACATCGCGAGCTGGAACTACCCGATGAGCGTGCTCATGCACGCCATGCTCGTCCAGGTGCTCGCCGGCAACGCGGCGATCGCCAAGACGCCGACCGACGGCGGGGCGGCCTGCCTGACGCTGGCCTGCGCGCTCGCCCGCCGGGCCGGGCTGCCGGTGTCGCTGGTCTCCGGGTCGGGGTCGCGGCTGTCGTCCGCGCTGGTGCGGGCCCCGGAGATCGGCTGCCTGGCGTTCGTCGGCGGGCGCTCCGCCGGCGGCCAGGTCGCCGCCGCGCTCGTCGACACCGGCAAGCGGCACTTCCTCGAGCAGGAGGGCCTCAACGCCTGGGGCATCTGGGACTTCTCCCAGTGGGACCTGCTCGCCTCGCACCTGCGCAAGGGCTTCGAGTACGGCAAGCAGCGCTGCACCGCCTACCCGCGCTATGTCGTCCAGCGCCAGCTCTTCGACAAGTTCCTGGAGATGTACCTGCCGGTGGTCTCCTCGGTGCGGTTCGGGCATCCCCTCGCCGTGGCGGACGACTCCGACCCGCTGCCCGACCTCGACTACGGGCCGGTGATCACCGCGGAGAAGGCGGCGGAGCTCGCCGCCAAGATCGACGAAGCGGTGACCAAGGGCGGCGTGCCGCTCTACCGCGGCGACCTCGCCGACGGCCGGTTCCTGCCCGGCCAGGACCGGGCCGCCTACGTCCCACCGGTGGCGATCCTCAACCCGCCGCCGTCGGCCGCGCTGCACCACGCGGAGCCGTTCGGGCCGGTCGACAGCATCGTGGTCGTCGACTCCGAGGCCGAGCTGCTGTCCGCGATGAACGCCTCGAACGGCGCGCTCGTCGCCTCACTGGCCTGCGACGACGACACCACGGCGCGCCGGCTCGCCGGGGAGCTCGCCGCGTTCAAGGTCGGCGTCAACAAGCCCCGCTCGCGAGGCGACCGGTCCGAGCCGTTCGGTGGGCGCGGCGCGTCGTGGAAGGGCGCGTTCGTCGGCGGGGAGCACCTCGTCCGCGCGGTCACCGTCGGCGCGGACCCGAACGAACGCCTCTACGGCAACTTCCCCTCCTACTCCCTCTACCCGGAGACGTGATCAGGCTCCACCCCAGGACCTGTTCGGCGGGCCGTTACCTCGAGACGGGGCGCAGGCCGTGCTCGGCGAGCGGCCCGAGGCGCAGACCCGCGTCGTCGCAGCGCGCCGCCAGCTCGGGCAGGGCGCCCAGCGCGCTGTGCCAGGCTCCCGGCGCGGACGTGCAGTCGCTGTCGTGCAGCAGCACCGTCGCGCCGCCGCGCAGATCGGGGGCGAGTGTCGCCAGCACGTTGGCCGGGGTCGCCGTCGCCGTCCAGTCGCGGCCCCACGCCGTCCACAGGACGGGGGTGAGGTCGAGGCGGCGCGCGGCGGCGAGCACCCCGGCCGAGAGCACCCCGTGCGGCGGGCGAACGTAGGCCGGCGCCCGGCCGGTGGTCTCGGCGATCAGGTCACGGGTGCGCGCGAGCTGGTCGTAGGTGGACGCCGGCCCGCGCAGCAGCATGGGCCGGTGATCCCACCCGTGGACGGCCAGCTCGTGCCCGGCCTCGGTCATCTCCCGGGCGAGGCCGGGGGCGCGCTCGAGCATCCCGCCGAGTACGAAGAACGTCGAACGGATCTCGAGCGCGTCGAGCACCTCGAGGAAGCGCGGCGTCGAGGCCGGGTCGGGACCGTCGTCGAACGTGAGCGCGACGTGGTCGGGCCGGCCCACCCCGGCGAGCCCTGGGGTCACCCGGGTGCGCAGCCGACGGAACGTGGCCAGTGACGGCAGGCCGTAGGCCAGTGCGCCGAGTGCCATGACCGCGCCACCCGCGGCCCACCGCCCCGTCTCCCACCGCCCCGTGCCGGACCGCACCATGACGGACACTGTGCCACACCCTGCGCCGCCCCCCGGTGGCACGCGCACCGCCCGTCGCCGTGGTCCGGCCGTCACCGTGTCCCGGCCGGTTGGTTCGGACGTCCCGTGGAGGGAAGGGAGCCACCGGGACGATCCATGACCTTCTGGCGGGCTTCCGGCGCTTCATGATTCGTCGTGCAAACGCCGGCCGGCTCGCGGGCCGCGGGCTCGTCCCGTCCGCAGCAGGGCCCCGGCACGCGTCGCGCCGGCGCGGTCCCTGGCCGGGCGACCGTCAGGCACCCGCGGCCGAACAGGCCGCCGGGGCCGAACAGGCCGCCGGGGCCGCGGCACCCGGTCCGGCACCGCCTGAAGAAGGAGGACCGGCACGATGCTCGAGGACCCGACGCTCGAGGACCCGACGCTCGGGGAGTGGTTCCTCACCGACGAGGAGCGCGGCAACCCGGACACGGCCCTGGACGCCCGCCATCCGGACGGTCTGGCGTGGACCACCGGCAACCTCGTCCGCCCGCTGGTGCACGGGCGGGCCTACTTCTCCCGCCTGCTCGAGATCGTCGAGACCCTCGGCGAGAACGACCTTCTCCTGTTCACCGACTGGCGCGGCGACCTCGACCAGCGGCTGGACGGCGCCGGCTCCGAGGTCGGCCGGGTGCTGGGCCGCGCCGCCGCCCGGGGCGCCGTCGTGCGCGGGCTGATGTGGCGCTCGCACCTGGAGCTGATGTCGTTCAGCTCGCGCCCGAACCGCCGGCTGGCCGAGGAGCTGAACACCGCCGGCGCCCAGGTGGTGCTCGACCACCGGGTGCACCGCAACGGCTCGCACCACCAGAAGCTGGTCATCGCCCGCCGCGCCGCCGCGTCGGAGGACGCGGTGGCCTTCGCCGGCGGCATCGACCTCTGCTACAGCCGCCGCGACGACGCCGCTCACGCCGGCGACCCGCAGAGCCAGCCGATCGACGACGCCTACGGTGCCGCCCCGCCCTGGCACGACATCCAGGCCGAGGTACGCGGGCCGGCCGTGGGTGATCTCGAGGTGACCTTCCGGGAGCGCTGGGACGACCCGTCCGCGCTGGACAACCCCAACCCGATCCGGCAGATCTTCTATCGGATACGCCCGGTCGAGACCAATCCGGACGGGCTCCCGCCGCAGGCACCCGACCCGGCCCCGGTCGGCCCGCACGCCGTCCAGATCCTGCGCACCTACCCGCGCCGGCGCCCGCACTACCCGTTCGCGCGCAAGGGCGAACGGTCCATCGCGCGCGCCTACCGCAAGGTGCTGCGCCGCGCCCGGCGGCTGATCTACCTGGAGGACCAGTACATGTGGTCCACCGAGGTCGCCCGGCTGTTCGCGGACGCGCTGCGCCGCGAGCCCGAGCTCCACCTGATGATCGTCGTCCCGCGTTTCCCGCCCCAGGGCGGGCGCTTCTCGCTGCCGCCCAACCTCGTCGGGCGCGAGAAGGCCCTGGAGATCTGCCGCGCGGCCGGCGGCGACCGCGTCGGCGTCTACGACGTCGAGAACCACGCCGGGACGCCCGTCTACGTCCACTCGAAGGCCGTGACGATCGACGACGTCTGGGCCTCGATCGGCTCGGACAACCTCAACCGGCGCTCCTGGAGCCACGATTCGGAGCTCGCCGTCGCCACCATCGACACCACCCTCGACCCGCGCGAGCCACGCGACCCCGGCGGCCTCGGCGACGGTGCCCGCGTCTTCGCCCGCGACCTGCGCCTCGGGCTCTGGCGCGAGCACCTCGACTGGGACGGCGACGACGAGGAGCTCATCGACCCCGAAGCCGGGTTCAAGGCGTTCCGGCGGCGCGCCGACGAGCTCGACGCCTGGCACCACGGCGGCCAGGCCGGGCCGCGCCCGCCGGGCCGGATCCGGCCGCACCAGCCGCAACGCCTCGGCCGGCTCACCCGCGGCTGGTCCGCGCCGCTCTACCATGCCATCTACGACCCGGACGGCCGTCCCCGCCGGATGCGCCGCGACAACGCCTGGTGATCCCCCGCTCCCGGAAGTGGCGGGCGGGCGCGCCGCGCGGGAGGAAGGGCCGCGCGGCCGGGCGGGCGTAACACCAGCAAGCCCGCGCGGGCGCCGACTCCGACAACGGCCGCTCATGACCCCGCGGGTCCCGTGGGACATCCGGCGCGGGCCGCACCCGGTGCCCAGCCGTCCCGCGACGGTGCAGCACGATGTCCCCGGGACACATCCGGAACCGTGAGAACGAGGCCACAGCCGGATCGGACGGCTCCCGGGCCCTCGGCGCCCGTGCCGTCCCATGCCCGCGCCCGTCGGGAGGAGCTGCGCTGACCACGCCACGTCTGGGCGTCATCGGCTGGATGTTCGCGGGCGCCGTCGTCCTGGCCACGATCGCGCTGACAGCCGGGCGGCACGAACGGCACGATCCAAGGATCGTGCTCTGGGGTGACTCGCTCGCCTGGGAGGCGCGCGACTCCTTCACCGCGGCCGCCGGGAAGGACGGGGTCACCAGGACGACCACGCGGACCTGGGGCGGCACGGCGCTGTGCGACTGGTTCACCGACATGCGCAACCAGGCCCGGCGCTGGGATCCCACGGTGGCGGTCCTGTCCTTCTCCGGCAACACCGCCTCGGAGTGCATGCACGGCCGGGATCTGATCACCGCCTACCGGGAGGACGCCACCAAGGCCGTCGACATCCTGACCCGCCGGGGCATCGACGTCGTCCTCGTGGACGCCCCGCCGCGCAACGACCAGCCCGTCGGGCCGGACGGCCTCACCGAGCTCGACCGGGTCTGGCGCGAGGTCGCCGCCGGGAACTCCCACGTCCGGGTGGTGCCGGCCGGGGAGGTCCTCACCGACCAGGGACGGTTCGTCCCGAGGCTCCCGTGCCTGCCCGGCGAGCCCTGCGACCCTGATGGCAAGGTGGCCGTCCGCAGCCCGGACGGCGTCCACTTCTGCCCGGTCGTCCAACCCGCGATGACGGCGTGCCCGGTCCGGTCCCCCGGCGCGGAACGCTACGGGCGCGCCCTGGCCGAGGCCGCCCGCCCCTGACCTGTGTGAGTAAGCCCCACACCTGTCCGGGGCTGTCCGGGGCGCGGCCTACGGTGCGGCGGACGGCGCTGGCGGCGGTATGACCGGCGTCCGGTCCGAGGAGGATCGGGCCGGTCGGAGCAGGCCGCTCTGGTAGGCGATGACCACCAGTTGGGCGCGGTCGCGGGCACCGAGCTTGGCCATGGCGTGATGGACGTGGGTCCGGACTGTCAACGGGCAGATGGCGAGGACCTGAGCGATCTCCTCGTTGCTCCGCCCCTCGGCAGCGAGCGTCATGATCTCCCGTGCGCGGGGGGTGAGGCGGGCGAGGCGCCCGGGCGGCACCAGGTGGGAAGCCGGCTCGGCGGTGGCCAGGAAGCGGGTGATGAGTGCCCGCGCGGCCCCGGCGGACAGCAGGGCGTCTCCGCGGGCGACCGTCCGGATGGCCGCCTCCAGTTCACGTGTGCGCTCGGCGTTCGCGGCCCGTTCCGCCAGCAGCCGCACGCAGGTCCGCCACAGCCGAGCCCAGCTCCCGACGACAACCGGGGCCAGCACCCACATGACGGGCCCGATCGTCTCGAGCACCAGCGGGCGCGACGGCGGGCCGGCGGTCAGCGCCGCACCGACAAGCGCCGCGGCCGTCACCGCCGCGAAGGCCCCGGCGACCACCCAGGCCATGTCGAGCGCCAGCCAGTAGACGGCCACGATCAACGGTCCCAGCAGCAGTGGGCTGAGCAGGTAGCCCAACGCGGCGAGGGCCACCGCGCCGGAGGCAGTCAACGTCGCCGTGACGAGCGGATGGCGGCGGCACATCCCGCCACCAGGTGACGATCATCGGCCCCGCTCCCGTCGACGGACGCGTAGATGGATCCGTCCATGGTGGACGACATCCGCCGCAAAGCAACCGCTACGGAGCGGCGGACGGGAAACGGGCCGCCGGCCGACCGACCGGCCGCGGCGGGGGCCTACTGCGATCGCAGTAGGCCCCCGCCCTGCAGGTAGACGATTGACGCCAAACCGTCCGATCGACAGGCTCGTGACACGGCATCTCGAAAGATGCCGCCCAGTTTGCCGATTCAGGAGGTCGGGACGCCGAACGGTGCGTCGACATTCGGGCTCCCGCGTTCCAGCGGCTCCGCACAAACGCACACCTCGGCGCCCCCCACGCAACCATTCGAAAGGATTCATCGATGCCGAGGGGACCAAAGAGAATGCAGCGCCCGCACACATCGAGAACATCGCGGCGATCGAGTTCGTCAATCAAACGCCGCGGCGTCCGGCCGTTATTCTCGTTCCTGGTCGTTGCTCTCACGCTCGTGGTGGCGTCGTGCTCGGATTCAGGATCGACGACACCACCGGGCCCAGGAGCGACGTCCACGGCAGCGGCCGGAGCCACACCGCCGGCACCGAAGCCGGAGCCGATCTCCATCGAGGAACTCCCACTGCCACCGGTCGCCGGCAGCACCGACGCGGGTTCGTGCCCCGAGGCGATCAACCCGCACCGGACCGGATGTGTCGGCCAGTCGGTCGGACTGCAGTCGGGAGGCTTCCTCCCGGACGGCCGGAGCGTCGTCGCGCGGGTCACCTTCGTGGGCGCGCCCGCCGCCCCCGACCCGGCGAGCGTCCACAGCGGCTCCCAGCTGATCCTGGTACGGGCCGACGGCGGGAAGTTCCCCAACGGCGACGCCTGGAAATGCGTCACCTGCGGAGTGCCGGAGACGAACGCGGCCGGCCGCTCCCCCACCCTCGACTATCCTCAGCCGTTCACGGACGGAAAGCGGATCCTGGCCGGCACGAACATCATCGACTGCGGCTCACACCCGATCACCGACGAGGCGTGCACGCCAGAGCAGATCCACATCTAGCCGATTCGCTGGAACAACACCGCCGACGGTTCAGGAAATGGCGGCAGCATCCGGGAGCTGCGGATTCACCCGGACGACGTCCACCTCGGCTTCAACAGCTTCACCATCGCCAACGGCAGGTTCGGTCAGTTCGCCTACCTCGGCCGCCTCGCGTTCAACGCGACCCCTACCACCGGCACGCCGCTGACGCCCCGCTACGACCTCACCAACGTCACGCGACTGTTCGACCCGGCTGACACCCAGCCGGTCACCGTCGACCCGGACCACCCCGACGAACTCGTCTACAACCGTGACGCGCTCTCCGTCGGCGAACTGCGCGGCTTCAGCAGGACGGCAAGGAGGTCACCTACATCGGCTACCCGGAGGAGTCGTCGAACATCGACGTCTTCGCCGCCGATCTGACCACCGGGAAGGTCCGCCGGCTGACCGGCCATCCGGAGTACGTCGACCCGGTCGACCTCTCCCCCGACGGCGGCTGGACCGTCGCCATGGACACCCGCGGCTCCGACCGGCAGATGTTCCTCGCCGGCATGCGCGGCATCCCGCCGATCACCGACCTGATCACCACCAGCGCCACCTCGTCGACCCGCAACAACGGGCTGCGGCGCTTCTTCCAGCCGATCCTCATCGACCGCTACGGCGACCGAGGCGACTACGCGGGTCAGCAGCTCAACGCCGAGGGCGACGGCAGCCCCGGCAGCGTCAACGACCCGAACTGGAACGGCATGGCCGACCCCAAGTGGTCGCCCGACGGCACCGCCATCGCCTACTGGCAGGCGCTCGCCGTCTCACCGGCCTGCGGCGGAACCAACCCGCTGCCCTGCGAGACGTCCACGGAGCCCGGCGGCCGCACCTCACGCCTGATGATCGCGCACCTCACCAGTCGGAAGCCGAGCCCCGCGCCCAAGGTCGCACCCATCTCCGACGAGGTCCCCTGGGGCGTCGCCTACGAGC
>NZ_UBIZ01000566.1:0-7559 GCF_900465275.1 Parafrankia sp. Ea1.12
CCCCCGAGACGCCCACCGGCGCCGCCCGGGGAGCCCGCCGACCCGGGCCGGGCCGCGCGGTGACGGCCGGGCCCGGAGGTCGGGGCTCTGGCAGGGCGCTAAAACACTAGATCTTGCGCAGGAGCATGGCGAGGTTCCAGGTGACAACCTCACGAGCGCCGGGGACACGCAGGATGGCCTTCGCCCAGTCCGGCAGGTAGCGCGGCATCGCGTCGACGACGACCACGTCGGAGCGCTGGCGGGCCCAGGCGAGGGTGCCCGCGACGGACACCGGGAACAGCGTCTGGCCGAACCGGTTCTTCGGCGGGCGGCCCTGCCGCTTCTCGAAGCGGTCGGCGGCGCGGTCACCACCGAGGTAGTGCCACGGCGCCGTCTCGTGCCCGCCCCACGGCGAGAGCCAGTTCGTGTAGCTGAGGAAGATCAGCCCGCCGGGGCGGGTCACCCGCACCAGCTCCGAGCACATCCGCCACGGGTCGGGTACGTGCTCAAGCACGTTCGAGCTGTAGCAGAGGTCGATCGAGTCGCTCCGGAACGGCAGCTCGAGCGCGCTCCCGCGGATCCGGCCGGGCACATCGAGACCACCGGCCTCCATCTCGGAGACGTCGGGCTCGACCCAGTAGTACCTGGCGCCCGCGTCGAGGAACGCGGACCGGAAGTAACCGGGGCCGCCGCCGACATCCAGCACCAGCTGGCCGGACAGCGTCGTGTACCGGCGGAGCTGGCGGACGGAGTCGGCCGCGATGAGCGAGTAGAAACCGGCCGGGTCGACCGGCTCCTTGCGGTGCGCGCGGAACAGCGTGACCGACCGGGAGAGACCGAAGCCGGAGTACGGCAGGTCGCGCACGGCGGGCCGGTCCCCCGACGCCCGCCTGCTGGACGTCGACGCGCTCGACGTCGACGTGTTCGGAGCTGGCGTGCTCGAAGCCGGCGCACTCGACGTCGGGCGGCTCGAGGCGGACGCGGTCTCGGACATGCCGGGGACGATAACACTGTGCCCCCACAGGGTTGTCCGCCCGTGGCGGCGCCCGGCGCAGCCGGCCCCCGATCAGAGCAGCCGGCCCACCGGCCTCGCCCGGTCGACCGGCGCAGAGCGGGGGAATCTTCGCCATCGGTGGAAAAAGCCCCTTCTCCGAGCTAATGTGCAGACATAGATCTTCGCCGTGCGCCACGATCTTCACAATACGATTCACGGCGCACCGGGCGGCACTCCGTCGTTTCTTTCGTTTCCCGTGACCCGGAGAGAATGTTTCCGGCGATCCTGAAAGGCCGGTGACGGCGATGGCGCCGATGCCCGCATGCCCGACCTGCGACCGGAAGTAGGAAGCCGGTGTCGCAGACCTCGGAATCCCTGCCCCCGTCCAGCGAACCGGTCCGCAGGCCAATGATCGACGTCCCGGCACCACCCACCACCGTCCAGACGGCATCTGTAACAACACCGCTCTCTCCGCAACAGATCTCCCCGCAACCGCTCTCCCCGCACCTGGCCGACCCCGCGGCGCCGGCCGCCCACGAGGCGCCGCCCGGGCCCGCACCCGGAACCGGAACCGGAACCCCCAGTCACACCGGGACTCCCCCTGCCGGGCGCCCGCAGGCCCACGCCGGCGCAGGCATCCGCCACGTCCTGGCCCGGCCCTACGGCGTCATGGCGGAGATGGACCACATGCGCCGCCAGTCGCCGTTCTACGACTCGCGGGTGGACGAGATCGACGGCCGGCGCATTCGCATCGGCGACCGTTGGCTGATCGATTTCGCGTCCTGCAACTATCTCGGATTCGATCTCGACCGAGAGATCATCGAATCCGTTCCGGAGTATCTGGATCTCTGGGGAACCCACCCGAGCTGGTCACGCATCATCGCTAATCCACGACTGTTCGTGGAGATCGAGGAGACGCTGGCGGACCTTCTCGGCGCGCCGGACACGCTGTTACTCCCGACCATCAGCCATATCCACCTGTCGGTGCTGCCCGCACTCGTCGGCCAGGGCACCCTGTTCGTCGAGCTGCACGCGCACAGCTCGGTGCATGACGGCGCCACGATGGCGCTGGGCCGCGGCGCCACCGTCCGGCGCTTCCGGGAGGACCGGCTCGATCGGCTGGAACGCCGGCTGCGGGCATGTACCACCTATCCCCGGGTCGTGGCGATCGACGGGGTGAACAGCATGACGGGCAACGGCCCGCCGCTGGCAGAGCTGCTCGAGCTGGTCCGGGCGTACGAGGCCGTCCTGTACGTCGACGACGCCCACGGCTTCGGGGTCATCGGCGAGCGCGCGCCGGACGAGCCCACCCCGTACGGCCTGCGCGGCAACGGGATCGTGCGGCACCTGGGGCAGAGCTACGACGACCTGATCCTGGTCGGCGGGTTCTCGAAGTCCTACTCCTCGCTGCTCGCGTTCGCGACATGCCCGACCGAGCTCAAGGACTTCCTGAAGACGATGGCCAACCCGTACATCTTCTCCGGCCCGCCCCCGGTCGCCTCGCTGGCGACCGCGCAGGTCGGGCTGCGGGTGAACGCCGAGCGGGGCGAGCGGGCGCGGGTGGCCCTGTACGGCCTCACCGCCCGCCTGCTGGCGGGGATCCGCGCGCTCGGGCTGACCACGCTGAACACCTCCGGCTACCCGATCATCGAGATCCCGCTGACCGACCCGGCGCGGGCCGACGCGCTCGGCGCTTTCCTCTACGAGCGCGGGATCTACGTGACGGTGGCACCGTTTCCGCTGGTGCCCCGGGAGCAGGTCGGGGTGCGGATCCAGGTGACCGCGGCCAACACCGACGCCGAGATCGACACCCTCCTGGACGTCCTCGACGCGGCGGCGCGGCGCTTCCCCCTCGCCCAGATCGGCTGACCGCCCGGGCGCGGCTGGCCCGACGGATACGCCCCGGGCCAGCCGCGTCCGTCACGTCAGACGCGGCTGGCCCGGCCGTCAGATCGGGCAGCCGCCGCGCCGTCAGATCAGGCGGAGCTGGCGGCCGGCTGACCGGCGACGTGCGGCGGCGGCTGTGCCCTGCGCGGCCCGCGTGCGCTTGTCGAGATGACGTCCGTCGATGGCGGAGAGGAACGCCGACGGGCCGGTGTCGGCCAGGTCGCCGCCGCGCCGGCGCCGGGCGGCATGGGTGAGGACGAGCTGGCGGCGGGCCCGGGTCATCCCGACGAAGAGCAGCCGCCGTTCCTCCGCCTCGGCGTCGGCCGACGGGCTCGACCCACCCCAGCGCAGCGGCAGCAGGCCGTCCTCGCAGCCGACGATGATGACGAGGCCGAACTCCAGCCCCTTGGACGCGTGCAGCGTGAGCAGGGAGATGCGGTCCGCCCGCGGGTCGAGCCCGTCCACCTCCGTCGCCAGGGTCACCGAGGTGAGGAACGCGCCGAGATCGTCCCCGGCGACCGCGGCCGCCGGGGCGAGCAGCTCCGCGGCGCGTCGGATCTCCGCCTCGCTCGGCAGCCGTCCCGCCGGGACCCCGCCGGGCCGAGCGACACCGGGCGCGAGGGCGGCAGCGGTGCCGAGCTCGGTGCCGGCGGCCGCGGCGAGGTCGGTGAGCCGCGCGGCCGCGTCCCGCAGCAGCGCGGTGACCGTACGGGGCGCGGTGTCACGGCGATCGCGCAGCAGGGCGAGCACCGCGGCGACGGCCGGGACGTCCGCGAGCGGGGTGTGGGCATGCTGGCGGAACGGGAACCCGCGGCGCACCAGCGCGTCCATCACCGGCTCGGCCTGGCGCGCCGTCCGGTAGAGCACCGCGATGTCGGCGAACGACAGCCGGCCCCGCTCCGAGCCGTCCACGCCCGAGTCGAGGGAGTGGAACGAGGTGCCGCCGAGGGCCTCCTCGATCAGGTCGGCCACGGCGATGGCCTCCTCGGCCTCGCTCGCGCACTGCCGGACGACGACGGGGCCGTCCTCGTCCAGGCCGGTCACCGCGCGCAGCTCGCGGCCGGGCACGAAGGTGGTGGGCGCGATGGCGTCCAGCGCGGCGCTGACGATGGTGGGCGTCGAGCGGTAGTTGCGGGTGAGCGAGACCCGCCGGGCGCCGGGACGGTCCTGCTCGAAGCGCAGGAAGAAGCCGACCTCGGCGCCGCGGAAGCTGTAGATCGCCTGGTCGGGGTCGCCGATCGCGCACAGGTCGGCCGCGGGCGGGCAGAGCTCGCGCAGCAGGCCGTACTGCACCTCGTCGATGTCCTGGAACTCGTCGACCCAGACGTGCCGCCAGCGCCGCTGGTACTCGGCCGCCAGGTCCGGGTTCGACCGCAGCAGCCCCAACGGCAGCGTGAGCAGGTCGTCGAGGTCGACCATGTTGCGATCACGCAGTGCGGCGTCGTAGCGGGCGAGCACCCCGGCGAGCGCGTGGTCCCGGTAGGTGCGCCCCAGGGCGCGCTGCCGCTTGAGCTCGGCCAGCTCCGCCGCGGCACGGCGCCGCGCCTCGGGACCGTCGGTCCCGTGCATCGCCTCGTCGATCAGCTCCCCGCGGATGGCGTCGTCGGCCACCTGCACCCGTGGCGCCCGCGCGAGCGCCACATGCTGCTCCCGGATGATCAGCAGGCCGAGGCCGTGGAAAGTCGTCGCCAGCGCGCCGGCACCGGGCCTCCCCGTGTCTCCTGGTGCCTCGTCCACGGCCGCACCGCTCGTGGACGCCGCATCTGTGGGCGTGCCGTCCGCGGGTGTGCTCTCAGCACGCGTCCCGGCCGGGCCTGGCGCAAGCAGAACATCGAGCCGTTCTCGCAGCTCGCCGGCAGCGCGGCGGGTGAACGTGACCGCCAGGCACTGCTCGGCGGGCACGCCGAGCTCACGGACCCGGTGCGCGATGGCGTGCACGAGCGTGCGGGTCTTCCCGGTGCCGGGGCCGGCGAGGACCAGCAGCGGCCCGCCGACGTGCTCGGCCGCGCGCCGCTGGTCGGGATCAAGCCCGTCGAGCACCGACGGCGGGCCGCTGCGCTCCACCGCGTCATCGCCCGGGAACAGGTCACCGGCTTCGGTGACCTTGGCGACGTCGGTAGCTCCGGCGGCCTGGGGGACCTCGGCTGCTTCGGCGGCACCGGGCGCGAGCGCGGTGCCGCCCCGGCCGGCGCCACGGCCCCGGCGGATGCCGGCCTGCGGCGCCGTCGCGAGGCCGGGCGTGCCGAGGTCGAACAGCGTGCCCGCGTCGGCGGTGAGCTCGTCGGGCTGGAAGAGCCGGATGACGCCGTACTCGCCGTCGAAGCCGGCCTGGCGGATCACCTCGCCCCGGCGCAGCCGTCCGATGCCCTCGACCAGCGTCGGCGAGCCCACCTCCGCGATCGCGTCCAGCGGGACGTCCGAGAGGATGCCGAGTTCGGGGCCGAGCCGGGAGACGAGGGTGCTGACCTGCGTCGCCACCGACTTGCTCTTCGGCCCGACTCCGAGGATCTCGCCGACGATCTCGGGCAGGGCCACCAGCGACGTGACGTCACCCGCCGTGTCAGGTCGGTGCACTTCCGTGCGGTCGGCGAGCGTGTCCACCCGGTTGAGTACGCCCACCGTGAGCGGACGCCCGCACTCGGGGCAGATGCCGCCGACCGCGCGGGTCTGCTCCGGCGTCAGCGCCACTCCGCACTTGCGGTGGCCGTCGTGGTGGTACTTCCCCTCCTCGGGGAAGAACTCGACGGTGCCACCGAACCCGTCGCCGGTGCGCAGCGCACTGAGGATCGAGAAGTAGTCGGGCTCGCAGGTGAAGGCGGTGGCCTCCCGCCCGAGCATCGGCGGGGAGTGCGCGTCGGAGTTGCTGACCAGCCGGTAGCGGTCCAGCCCGGAGATCCGCCAGAACATCTCCGGGTCCGCCGACAGGCCCGTCTCCAGCGCGAAGACGTGCTCGGCGAGGTCGGCGTAGCAGTCCTCGACAGCGTCGAACCCGGATTTTGAGCCCAACACGGCGAACCAGGGCGTCCACACGTGCGCGGGGATCAGGTAACAGCCCTCGCCGGCACCGAGCGTGATCTCGAGCAGGTCACGGGAGTCCAGGCCGAGGATGGGCCGTCCGTCTGCGGAGAGATTGCCGATTCGGGCCAGTGCGGACGTGATCCGACCGGCCGATTCGCGATCGGGCGCGTAGAGGAGGTGATGAACCTTCCTTGTACGGTCGCCTCGCTTGTAGATGGTGGAGATCTCCGTAGAGATCATGAATCGGGTCGCGGTGCGGCACGACGCGGGCAGCGTCGCGAGCACGTCACGCTCCAGGTCGGGACGCAGCCGGAACAGTCCCGGCTCCGCCGGCACCAGCTTGGTCGCGAGCTCCTGCGACCAGGCCGGATGGGTGAAGTCGCCGGTCCCGACGACGCGGATGCCTTTTCGGGCCGCCCACCACGCCAGATGCTCCAGGTCGCAGTCGCGGCTACAGGCCCGCGAGTACCTGGAGTGCACGTGGGTGTCGGCAAAGAACCGTGACCTCACGGATGCGTATGTTGTCGCATCCGGGCCCCGGGGCCGGTCACGGCACGCCGGAGAGCACGCCGGATCCCACGAACAAGCGGCCCGGGCGGGGCGCGTCGGGCCGGGCTGCCCCGGTTCCGGGGGCCATCGCCCCGGATCGCCACACCCCCTGGGCCAACTGTGCATGCGGATGAGCACCGATATCCGCGGGTCGCGACCGCGTCGTCCGCATTCGTCCGGGAGGCTTGCACGAGTTCCGGTACCGGGCGTACCGGTCCTGGAACGCACGAGACGGGACATCCGCGATGTCCTGTCGCGAGTTCCGACGCCGGCACTCGCCGGCCGGAATCGGGGAGAGATATGACGACGGACTCGGGAACAGCGGATTCGGGAGTGGCGGACGCGAGGCAGGCGGACACGCGGCACTCGGACGCCCGGCACGTGGACGCGCGGCACTCGGAGACCCGAGCCGTGGACACCCGGAGCATGACCACGGACGGCGGCATGACCCGCGCGGCCCGGGCCGCGGCCCGGAGCACCGCCCGCGCCGCTGCCGCCGTTGCGGACGCGGCCGCGGCCGGCACCCGCGGCACGGGGGCCAGCGACGCCACCGACGGCGGCCTGGCCGCGAGTGATCCGAACGCCGGCGCGCCCACGGGCCCGGGGGTACCCACCGACGCGGACGCAGCAGCCGAGGCGGTCAGCGCCGCCGAGGCGGAGGCCAGGGCAACCGCCGCCGCGGACGCCGAGCAGCGCGCCGCCACCCTGCGCGAGCGGAACGCGGCGCTGAGCGACCGCTGCCACCGGCTCGTCCGGTTCCTGCACGAGGTGGCCGTCTCCCAGTCCGAACAGGTCGTCGACGTCGACGACAACCCGCTGGTGATCTGGCTCGCCGACCTCCCCGCCGGCCTGTCCCTGTTCGAGCACGCGGGCGCCGGTGAGGTGCTCCTCGAGGCACCCGCCGCGGCGCTGCTGCCGCCGGCCCCACCGCTGCCCGAGATCCTGCGCGGACGGGTGCGGCTGCCGGTGCGTGGCGGCGGCCTCGCCGCGGGCCTGCCCAACCCGGGAATCGTCCTGCACGGCCCGGTGCCACCCGCCGACATCGACCTGACCGCCACGCCGGTACTCGTCTACGACCCCCCGCCCCGCCCGACTCCGGCACCCGCCAAGCCCGCACCCGTCCGCGCAGGAT
>NZ_UBIZ01000423.1:0-246 GCF_900465275.1 Parafrankia sp. Ea1.12
GGCACCTCGAAGTCCCCGGCCGCACCGGCTACAGCTTCGGCGAGCACATGGCCGGCCACGGCATGCTCGTCATCGCCGTCGATCACATCGGCACCGGCGAGAGCTCCCGGCACCCCCGAGCCGCCGAGCTCACTCCCGACGTCGTCGCCGCGGCGAACAACGCGGCGCTCTCCGACCTGGTGGAACGCGCGGAGAAGGGCTTGCTCCTGCCCGGCCTGGGGCCGGTCGACGTCGGACCGGTCATCG
>NZ_UBIZ01000022.1:0-536 GCF_900465275.1 Parafrankia sp. Ea1.12
GTTATGCGGTGCGGAGGTGTCCGCGGGCTCGGCGGGTGGTGACGCAGCGTGCTCGGAGGCGCTGGTTGGTCGGGTTGCGGAAGCCATAGGCGGCGCGGCCGACGAACTTGATCACGCGGTTGATCCCCTCGCTCTTGGCGTTGCTGATGCCGGTGTTCAGGAAGGCTTCGATCTCGGGCCACCAGCAGCGCCTGGCCGATCGGGCCCTGGTCCATCAGCGGGTTCCACATCCGCTCGAACTCAGCGTCGGTGAGGTCTTCGCGGTTGCGCAGCAGCTTGCGCCGGGCCTTCCACTCCGTGGTCCGGCCACGCCGGCCGCGGACGCTTCGGGTGAGACGGCGGCGCACCAGATTGAGCGTCTTGTTGGCGAGCTGAACGACATGGAAGTGATCAACTACGACGGTGGCGTGCGGCAGGCCGGTGCGCACGGCGGCCCGGTAGGACGGTGACATGTCGATGGCCACGAACCGGATGGCCTGGCGCCAGGCGAGCGGGGTGCCGGCCAGCCAGGCCAGCACATCACCGGTGGCCCCACG
>NZ_UBIZ01000159.1:0-1598 GCF_900465275.1 Parafrankia sp. Ea1.12
TCTGAGGTGAGGATTTCCGGTGTGGGCTGGGTCGGCTGCGGGCGTGGCTGACCGCGCCGGGTGGTCGGGCCTGGCGTGACGGGGTGGCTGTTTGGTTGTGGCTATTCCTCCCGGGTAGTCAGGCAGCGGGCTGTTCGGGTTCGACGCTTACTTTCAGGCCGAGTTTCTCCAATTGGGCGACGAGGCGCTTCTGCTGGGCTTCCGTGCTGTGCCGGCGGCGCATCCATTCGGGGCCGAGGTCCCGGTAGACGGTGTCGTCGTGCACGATGTGCCAGTAGGCGATCAGAATGTCGTGACGGATCGCCCCCACGGCTTTCTGGACCCCACGACGACCTCGGATCTGGGCGTAGTGCGCGGCCAGGTAGGTGTCCCGCGTCTGCGCGGCGGCGTGCGCCGCTTCGGTGAGCGCGGTCCGCAGCCACGTCGACCCCTTACGACTACGGCCCGACCGTACTGCCCCACCGGAGGCGTGGTTACCCGGGCAGATCCCCGCCCAGGACGCCAGATGCGCCGCGGTCGGGAACCGGCCCATGTCCATCCCCGCCTCGGCGATCAGGCACTCCGCCGTCCGCCGGCCCACCCCGGGGATCGTCATCACCCGCCCCACCAGGTCCACGAAAGGGGCCAGCATCACCTCGACCTTGCGGTCCAGCTCGGCGACCGCACCCTCACACAAGTCGATCTGCGCCAGGAGCTGACGGACCAGCAGCTTCTGATGATCCGCCAACGGCCGGCCGGCCAACGCCTCCCGCAACTGCGGGATCTTCACCCGCAACCGGCGCCGCGCGAGATCGGCGAGCACCTCCGGATCCTCCTCACCGGCGAGCATCGCCTCGATCATCGCCCGGCCGGACTTCCCCAACAGTTCCGAGGCCACCGACGTCAGCTTGACCCCGCAGTCCTGCATGACTTTTTCCAGACGTTGCACCGCCCGGGTACGGTCCTCGATCGTCGTCCGCCGATGCCGGGTGAGATCTCGTAACGCCCGGATCGGTTTCGGGGGCACGAACGACGGCCGGACCAGACCATGTTCCAGCAGCTGCGCGATCCACGCCGCGTCGGTCACATCCGTTTTCCGACCCGGCACGTTATGCATATGCTGGGCGTTCAACAGCCAGCATTCGAAGGAATCCTCGAGCATGTAATACACCGGCTTCCAGTACACGCCGGTGGATTCCATACCCACCAGAGAAACCCGCTCCGCCGACAGCCAGTCGGCCAGCCGGGTCAGCCCCGCTCCCGTCGTGGCGAAGGTCCGCACCTCCCCTCGCCGGCCGCCACCACGCCCGCCAACCCGGACCGCCGCCACGACCGTGTCCCGGTGCACGTCCAACCCGGCGACCCGGTCGATCACCACGTCCATGAAAGACCGTCTCCTCCCCTTGCGATCAGTGATCCACACGGACCGCCCGGGGAGGGCCTGTCTTCAAAGATTCTGAGGTACGCGCTCGAGGCAGCAGGACAGGATTCCTCAGGACCTCCGCGCCACACTGACCTACGGGCTCGCAGGCACCACAGAGCAACGACGTCGGACCGGACGGCACCAACATCCTCATCAGGACAGGGTGCCGGCGCAAGCCGGCATGATCACTGACCTG
>NZ_UBIZ01000317.1:0-231 GCF_900465275.1 Parafrankia sp. Ea1.12
ACCCGGACGACCTCGACGCCTGGCGCGCGGCGATCCGGCCGAACACCGCGGCGTTCTACGGCGAGACGATCGGCAACCCGCGCGGGAACGTCCTCGACATCGCCGGCGTCGCGGGGGTCGCGCACGAGGCCGGGATACCGCTGCTCGTCGACAACACGCTGGCCTCGCCCTACCTGGCCCGCCCGCTTGAGCATGGGGCTGACGTCGTGCTGCACTCGGCCACGAAGTTCA
>NZ_UBIZ01000054.1:0-787 GCF_900465275.1 Parafrankia sp. Ea1.12
GGTCCGACATCCCCTGCCTACCGTTCGGCTCGACGCCAGCACCCGAGGCGGGAGCCCAGTGCGGTAGTTCCGCTCGCTGGGATCTGTGCGGGGGGCCGTCCGTAAGGACGGTCCCTACCGCGACTAGCGGTCATGACGGACTTAGATGATCTCCCCATGGAGATCGTTTAGACAGCGCACAACTTCGGCCCTGTCGGGTTAAGCGATCATGCGTAACCGTTGGGAGACAAGGGGTTTCGCACATCGGTAGTCCCGGGACTGCTTACAAGCGAGTGGTCGCAGGTTCGATCCCTGCCGCGCCCACGCGCTGGTTCCGCGTGTTCACTTGATTCTTGATCAAGCTCGCGACCAGCTGCTATGTCTCCTTGGTGGACGATCCTCGAACGCCTCGACGCATGAAGAGATCGTTGCGTAGGCCCGCACGCAGAGCACAGCGTTCAGACGCAACGCAAGTGCTCGATCATGAGGGCAGACGCATGGCCATCGCGGATCTTCTCATCGAGTTGCGCACTAGGGCCTGTTCTGAGTCTGGATCACAATCGGGGTGTTCGTCCTTCGTGTGGGTGTTTCGGCTGGTAGCACAGTGGTATGACGCGTGGTGATCTGACCGATGGTGAATGGGAGTTGATCGAGCCGCACCTCCCGCTGGGGGCGTCCGGACCGATCCCTGACCTGCGCAGCTATTTCAACGCGGTGATGTGGAGGTTCCGTACCGGAAGCCCCTGGCGGGACGTGCCGAACAGCTACGGCTCCTGGTCGACGATCTACGACCGGTTCCGTATGTGGG
>NZ_UBIZ01000064.1:0-509 GCF_900465275.1 Parafrankia sp. Ea1.12
GGCACTCCGCTCAATGCCGAAGCGGTGAAATTCAACTGGGACCGACTCAAGGACCCGGCCAGCGCCTCACCCAGCGCGGCGGAAGCGGCGATGGTCGCCTCGACCGAGGTAGTCGACGACGTCACCCTGAAAGTCACGATGACCACTCCCGTGACCGCGTACGCGCAGGCGATCGTCGGCTCGGCGATGAACTGGATCGCCTCACCGGCGGCCCTGCGGAAGGGTCAGCAGACCTTCGACGAGAGCCCTGTCGGCGCCGGCCCCTTCACTCTGCAGAGCTGGACCAGGCAGGCCGAGATCAGGCTCGTCAAGAACCCCCGCTACTGGGACGCACCCAAGCCCTACCTCGACGGCATCACGATGCGCGCGGTGCTCGACTCCGACCAGCGTTACAACACCCTGCAGACCGGGGGCGCGGACGTCGCCGTCGAGTCGAACCCCGTCAACTTCGACAAGGCCGACAAGGCCGGCCTGCCGAACACCGTGCTGGAGCTCAGTGGCGGGCTCTT
>NZ_UBIZ01000262.1:0-50261 GCF_900465275.1 Parafrankia sp. Ea1.12
CCCCGGCGCAGCGCCGCCGCGGGGTCGACCGGGCTGGGGCTGGACATCGCCCGGCGGGTGGCCGAGTCGACCGGCGGTGAGCTGACGATCGGCCGGTCCCAGCTCGGTGGCGCCGAGGTGCGGATGCGCCTGCGCACGTCGTCCACCCGCCCGCCGGACGGCCGTGGACGCCGCCTGCGCCACCGCCGTGGCTTCCGGGCCCGCAATCGGGGTGCATCCCTAAGCGGGTCTTAAGAGCGTTTCTGCGCTGCCTCAGCAGGGCCGGTCGGCGGCGCGCCCGCGACTAGCGTCCTGCCGCAATTCGCCATTGCGGGAGGTATGTACGCCATGTCACCTTTGCGAGGTCGGCACCGACGCCGTCGTCGTCAGATCATTTCGGGTACCGCGGCCCTGCTCACCGTTGGCGGTGCGGTCGGCCTGGCCGTGGTGGTGCCCGGCACCGCGGACGCCGCCGGCCTCGACGCCGCGTACAGCCGCACCAACGACTGGGGCACCGGCTACTCCGCCCAGTATCAGGTCACCAACTCCGCGGACTCGCCGGACGGCTTCACCCTCGAGTTCGACCTGCCGGACGGTGCGACCCTCACCTCGCTGTGGAACGCCGCCTACCAGGTGGACGGCCGTCACGTGACCGTCACCCCGCCGGCCTGGCAGACCACACTCGCGCCACGGGAGTCGGTCGACGTCGGCTTCGTCATCGCCGCTCCGGGCGGCGCCACCGACCCCCTCGGATGTCGGATCAACGGCGAGGACTGCACGCCCGGCTCCGGCAACGGCGACCCGGGCCCGGAGCCTGACCCCTCGGCCACCGGGCCGGCCGCACCGTCGTCCCCGCCACCGAACGCGTCGCCGACCGACCCGGCCACGCCACCCGACACGGCGCCGCGGCCCACCGCGGGCCCGGGCGGCCCGGGCACCGGCCAGCCGAGCGGCGCTCCGACGAGCACCCCGAGCATGCCGACCACGCCGCCCGCTTCGACCACCGCGCCGCCGGCGCCGCCGTCCCCACAGGCACCGCCGTCGAACGGCTCCGGTGGCTCCGGCGGCTCGGGCGGGTTCGCGCCGTACGTCGACACCTCGCTGTACCCGCCGTTCGACCTGGTCGCGGCGGCGCGGACCGCCGGCCTGCGTGACGTCACGCTGGCCTTCGTCGTGGCCGGTGGAGGCGGCTGTACGCCGAAGTGGGGCGGGGTCAGCGACCTCACCATGGACGGCGTGCCCGGCCAGATCGGCCGGTTCCGTGAGCTGGGCGGCGACGTCCGGGTGTCGTTCGGCGGGGCGTCCGGAACCGAGCTCGCCAGTGCCTGCGGCAGCGCGGACGACCTGGCGGCCGCGTACCGCAAGGTGGTCGACGTCTACGGGGTGACCCGGCTCGACTTCGACGTCGAGGGCGGCACGTTGCCGGACGTCGCCGCGAACACCCGGCGTGCCCAGGCGATCGCCCGGCTTCAGCGGGAGGCCGCGGCCGGAGGCCGGCCGCTGGAGGTCTCGTTCACGCTGCCGGTGCTGCCGTCCGGCCTGACCCAGGCCGGCGTGGACCTGCTGGCCAACGCCCGGGAGAACGGCGTGACGGTGAACGCCGTCAACATCATGGCGATGGACTACGGCGACGGCGCCGCGCCGAACCCGGCGGGCCGGATGGGCCAGTACGCCATCGACGCCGCCACCGCGACCCAGGCCCAGGTCAAGGGCGTGTTCGAGCTGTCCGACGCGCAGGCGTGGGGGCGGGTGGCCGTCACCCCGATGATCGGTGTGAACGACGTCGCCAGCGAGGTGTTCACCCTGGCCGACGCGCGGCGGCTGGTGCGGTTCGCGTCCGAGGTCGACCTCGCCTGGCTGTCGATGTGGTCGCTGACCCGCGACCAGCCCTGCCCCGGCGGGCCGGTGCCGTACGCGCAGCCGACCTGCGGCGGCATCGAGGCGCGGCCGTTCGATTTCACCCGCGCCTTCAACGCCGCCCAGTGAGAAGCCGCCCGGTGAGAAGCCGCTCAGTGAAGGGGACCGCCATGCCGAACCGCCGCACGTTCCTGCTGGCGGCGTCCGCCGCCGTCGCGGGTACCGCCGGAGGCGCCGTGTGGGCCGCCGCCGGCAGCCGGGAGCACGCCGCGCTCGCTGCTGGCGCGGGCCTGCCGCTGACCGTGGTCAACCACACCTACCGGTACGCCAACAACCAGATCTGGCTCTACGTCGTCGGCACCGACCTGATCACCGGCCGGCAGGTGTACGCCCGCCGCGACGGCGCCCTCGCCCAGGTCTCACTCGCCGACAACGGCCCGGACGGCTTCGCCGACCTGTCCATCCCCCTGGTGTCGGACGGTGACACGCCGTTCGTCGTCCCGAACGGGATGTCCGGGCGGATCTACGTGTCGACCGGTTCGAAGCTGCGCTTCAAGGTCGTGGTCGACGGCGCGGGCAACGCGGCGCTCCAGCACCCGGCCGGCTGGGTACGCGCCGACCCCAGCTTCGGCGTGGTGCACGACTTCGTCGAGTTCACCCACAACGACGCCGGCATGTTCTGCAACACCACGGCGGTCGACATGTTCAGCGTGCCGATGGCCATCGGGCTGCGCGGCAGCGCCGACCAGACGACCGGACGGCTGGCGCCCGGCGGCCGGGCCGCCGTCTTCGACGCGATGCGGGCACACCCGGTGTTCGCCCCGCTGGTCGTCGACGACGCCGGCGGGGAGGGCACCCGGGTGATCGCGCCGGGCCACGGCCTGGAGGCCGGCATCTTCCCCGCCACCTACTTCGACGGCTACATCGACGCGGTGTGGAACCAGTACACGTCGCGCCAGCTCACGGTGGACGTCGGGACGGGCACCCGGGTCGGCACGGTGAACGGCGGCCTGCTGCGCTTCGACGGCGGGGTCGCGCCGTTCGTCCGGCCGAGCACCCGCGACGTCCTGTTCTGCGACGGCGCGCTCGCGGCGCCGAACGACGGCGTCACCGGGCCGGTGGCCGCCGTGCTGGGAGCCGGCTTCAACCGTTCGACGCTGCTCACCCAGCCGGCCCAGCCGACGACCGACCCCGCGGGCTTCTACCGCTACCCGACGACCAACCACTACGCCCGGGTCCTGCACGAGCACAGCGCGGACGGCCGAGCGTACGGATTCGCCTTCGACGACGTCGCCGGCTTCGCCTCCTACATCCAGGACACCGCGCCGACGTCCGCCACCCTGTGGCTCACGCCCTTCTGACCACCGACGGCCGTCGCCGGCAGCCCGGGTGGACGGTCCTCGTAGCCTGAGTCCGGAAATCCGTGGGACCAGTCGATACGGATGGCTGGCCGCGGCGTGGGAGGAGGCGGGTGGGAATGGTCGTGCGGGTGCCCGTGATCGCGCTGACCGGATACCTGGGTGCCGGCAAGACGACGGTGCTCAACCACCTGCTCCAGGCCCCTGGGGCACGCCTTGGGGTCGTGGTCAACGACTTCGGGGCGATCAACGTGGACGCCGCGCTGGTCTCCGGTCAGGTGGACCAGCCGGCCTCGATCGCGGGCGGCTGCCTGTGCTGCCTGCCGGACACGGACGGCCTGGACCAGGCGCTGGAGAAGCTGAGCCATCCCCAGCTGCGGCTGGACGCGGTGATCGTGGAGGCCAGCGGCGTCGCCGACCCGCCGGCGCTGGCCAGGCTCATCCGGTTCAGCGGTGTGGACCGCGTGCGCCCCGGCGGTCTCGTCGACGTGATCGACGCCCCCGCCTACTTCGACACCGTCGACACGGGCGGGCTGCCGCCGGCCCGGTTCGCGTCCGCCTCGCTCGTCGTCATCAACAAGACCGACCGGGTCCCGCCGGCGCGGCGTGCCGAGACGTTGGCGCGGATCACCGGCCGGGTGCGCGAGAGCAACCCGCACGCCCACGTCGTCGACACGACGCACGGCCGCGTCGACCCGGTGCTCGTGTTCGACGCCGCGAACCCGTACGACCCGGTCGACGAGCTCCCGCTCGCGGCCCTGGCCCGGCACGACCACGAGGACGGTCACGACCCGCACCCGCGGGTCGACGCGGTGACCGTTCCCGCCGCCGGTCCGATCGATCCCGGCCCGCTGATCGACCTGCTCGAGGACCCCCCCGCGAACGTCTACCGGCTCAAGGGCACCGTGACCGTGGAGACGGCGCGGGGACCGCGCGGCTATGTGGTCAATGTCGTCGGACGGGAGATCAACGTCGCGACCAGACCCGGCGCTGTCAGGCCCGGCGCTGTCAGGCCCGCGGCGGACGATGCCAGCGGTCTGGTCGCGATCGGCATGCGTCTCGACCAGGCCGCCGTCCGCGCCCGTCTCGAGGCGGCCCTCCAGCCGTGCCCTGGTCGCCCCGCCGCGGACGGGGTCCGCCGCCTCGCCCGCTACCGGCGCCTGAGCACCTGAGCACCTGGGCGGGCCGCTCCCTGGGATGTCCCAGGGCGTCCTATGAGAAGGCCTTCACCTGTGGAAGTACCTCCCCAGCCAGCATGCTCACCTGCTCGAGGTAGCCCTCGCCCTGATCGGCCGGCGCCAGGACGAGCTCGGTGCAGCCGGCCGCCCAGTAGCGGTGCAGCTGCTCGACGACCTCGCCCGGCCGGCCGGCGGCGAACAGCCGCGCCGGGAACCCGGCCTCGGAGTCGGTGATCTTCGCCCACGCGGCCGCGGCGCTCACGGCGGCACCACCCGACGGATCCACGTGTACCGGGACGAGCATTCCAGTCGTGAAAGGGACCTCGACCCGCCCCAGCTTCTCCCGATGCTCAAGCAGAAAGGCCCGGCGCCGCGCGAAGCTGTCGGGGGCGAGGAGATAACCGATCCAGCCGTCTCCGTACGTCGCCGCCCGACGCAGCGACACCTCTTTCCAGCCCGCGAGGAGGAACGGGACGTCCGGCGCGCCCGGCGCGATTGTCACGTCCGGA
Organism: Parafrankia sp. Ea1.12; assembly: GCF_900465275.1. Taxonomy (NCBI): domain Bacteria; kingdom Bacillati; phylum Actinomycetota; class Actinomycetes; order Frankiales; family Frankiaceae; genus Parafrankia; species Parafrankia sp. Ea1.12. The sequence goes on from NZ_UBIZ01000262.1 coordinate 4,882, forward strand.
CGCTGCGCGCCCGATCTCAGCAGCGACTGCACCTGGCCGAGAACCGACTCCATGCGACGTCCGCGCTCCGGCAGCGCGACACCCGCCACCTCGAACTCGCCGGGGTATTCGCCCCCTACGCCGACTCCGACGCGCAGGCGGCCCGGAGCGAACGCCGCCAGTGTTCCGAGCTGTTTCGCCAGGGCCACGGGATTCCGCAGGCCCATGAGCATCACGCACGGCCCGAACGAGACCCGCTCGGTCCGCGCCGCCACGACGGAAAGGGTGACGACCGACTCCAGCATCGGATGCGGGTGCAGCAGGTGGTCGCCGATGTAGACGCCGTCGAAACCGGCCGCCTCCGCCCGCCGGGCCGCCTCGACCACCCGCGCGGTGTCTACCGCGCCCGTGTCCGGGTTCGCCACCGTGGGAAGCATCAGGCCCACCGTCGGGCCGGTGGTCGTCACCGGCTCACCGGCCGTTGCCGAGCAGCGGTGGGAGCGGGCGAGCCGAGGGCCGGGCTACGCGGCGGGATCGGGCCACAGGACCTCCTCGCGGACCGTGACGAACCAGGACTCCCGGACCAGGTCGTCCTCGTTCCCGGCAAGGTTCTCCGCGAACCACGCGATCCGCGCGCGCAGGTCGTCGAGATTGTCGAAATAGACCTCGTTCACGGCGTCGTACGGCCAGTCGCCCACGTCCCGCGGCAACGGATGGTTCTGCATATATGCCTGCCCGCGGGCCACCGGGGGAATCGGCACCGCCCCGACCAGGCCCGCGCGATTCCGCCAACGGTCGAAGAACTCCGCCTGGGTGAGGCCCGCCGCGCGCGTCGCGAGAGCCATGTGCTTCAGGCTCTCACCGCCGTCCCGCCGCCGCCGCGAAAGCCATTCCTCACCGCGCATCACGTGCTCGCGGGCCACCACAATGCCGCTGGCATCCCGTTCAACCGCGCGGCCGAGCAGTTCGTCGACCACTGCGCCCTCCGGTGACGTCAGCCATGACTCGAACCGCTTCAGGTGCTCCTCGTCGTCGAACCACTCCTGGCCGACGGCGTCATGACGCGGTTCGGGCGTGACCTCGTCCAGCACGATTCCCGCGGTTACCCGGGAGGGCCGGACGTCCGGCGGCGCGGCCGCGGCGGCGCCCATGGCGGCGCGCCAGGCGGGCACGAAATCGTCCGGTGCGCACCCCCGGGTGACCAGTAATATCCGCTTGATCATTACTCTCCTATAGCCGGTCAATCGAGCCGCGGGATCGACCACTTCACCCAGTGCCCAGCCCTCCTGCCCGCCGCCCGCCGACGCCCGAACCGGTGACCAGCCTCGTTCGGATGCAGGCGAGGAGCTCGTCGACGTCGACGGGCTTGGTGATGTAGTCGGTCGCGCCGGCGTCGAGGCACTTCTGCCGGTCGTCGGGCATGGCCTTCGCGGTGACGGCGATGATCGGCAGATCCGCGATCCGCGGCATGGTGCGGATCGCGGTCATGGTCGTGTAGCCGTCCATCTCGGGCATCATGATGTCCATCAGGACCAGGTCGATGCCCGGATCGGACTGCAGCATCTCGATGCCCCGGCGACCGTTCTCGGCGTGGATCACGTTCAGCCCGTAGAGCTCGAGGATGCTGGTGATGGCGAAGACGTTGCGCACGTCGTCGTCCACCACCAGCACCGTGCGCCCGATCAGCTGGTCGTTGTTGTAGGCCGCCTGCCGCGGCGGACGCCGGTCGTCCACGGGCAGGGCGCTCGGCGGGCCGGGCACGACGGCGGGCGGCGCAGGGGCGGCGAGGGCGGACGGCGCGCCGACGGGGCGCGGGTCGCCTGACAAAGGCTCGGTGTCGCTCAGGGCCTGCGTGCGGCGGGGCCGAGGAACCATCTCGGGCTCAGTCGGCGGTGGGGGAGCCAGCGGCAGCCGCAGGCTGAAGGTGCTGCCCCTGCCGAACTCGCTGCGGGCCTCGATCTCGCCGCCGAGGAGGGCGGCGACCTCACGGCAGATGGACAGGCCGAGGCCGGTGCCGCCGTAGCGGCGGCTGGTGGTGCCGTCGCCCTGCTGGAACGCCCCGAAGATGCGTTCGAGGTTCTCCTCGGCGATACCGACGCCGGTATCGGTGACCTTGAAGGTGACGCCGGGGGTGGCCGGTGACAGGTCCCCGCCCGGGGTGGCGACGATGGCGAGTTCGACGCTGCCGCGCTCGGTGAACTTCACCGCGTTGGAGAGCAGGTTGCGCAGCACCTGCGCGAGGCGGTGCTGATCGGTGAGGAGATCGGCCGGTATGCCGGGGGCGAGGTCCACGGTGAACCGCAGGCCCTTCTCCGCGGTGATCGGCGAGAAGGTGCTCTTCAGGTCCTCGGCGAGATCACGCAGAACGACCCGTTCCAGGTGGATGTCCATCTTCCCGGCCTCGACCTTGGAGAGGTCGAGAATGTCGTTGATCAGTTGAAGTAGATCCGAGCCGGCGGTGTGGATGACGTGGGCGTACTCCACCTGCTTGGCGGTGAGGTTGCGGGTCGGGTTCTGCGCCAGCAGGCGGGCGAGAATCAGCAGGCTGTTCAGTGGTGTGCGCAGCTCGTGCGACATGTTCGCCAGGAACTCGGACTTGTACTTGGAGGCGAGCGCCAGCTGCCGGGCGCGTTCCTCCAGCTCCTGGCGGGCCTGTTCGATCTCGGCGTTCTTGACCTCGATGTCGTGGTTCTGCCTGGCCAGCAGGGTGGCCTTCTCCTCCAGCTCCGCGTTGGAGAGCTGGAGGTCTTCCTGGCGGGACTGCAGCTCCTCGGACCGGGCCTGCAGCTCGCCCGCGAGCCGCTGGGACTCCTCGAGCAGCGCGTCCGTCCGCGAGTTCGCGATGATCGTGTTGACGTTGACGCCGATCGTCTCCGTCAGCTGGTTCAGCAGGTCGAGGTGGACCTGGGTGAACGGGGTGAAGGATGCGAGCTCGACGACGCCGAGCACCTGGTCCTCGAACAGGATCGGCAGCACGATCAGCGTCACCGGGGTTGCCTCGCCGAGGCTGGAGGCGATCTTCAGGTAGTCGGCGGGGGTGCGGGCCACGATGGACCGTTTCGTCCGCGCTGCCTGCCCGACGAGCGACTGGCCGAACTCGAACCTGCGCGGCATGTCGGGGGTGGGCCGGTACCCGTAGCTCGCGATGAGGGTGAGCGCCGGGGCGTCCACACCGGCGTCGGCGAGGAAGAAGGTGCCGTGCTGCGCGTCGAGCATCGGGGTCAGCTCGTCGATGACCAGCTGCGCGACGGTCTCCAGCTCGCGGTGGCCCTGCATGAGCCCGGCGATGTGGGCGAGGCTGGTCTTCAGCCAGTCCTGCTCGTGGTTGGCGCGGGTGGTCTCGCGCAGGGAGCGGACCATCGCGTTGATGTTGTCCTTGAGCTCGGCGACCTCGCCCTGCGCGTCGACCGTGATCGACCTGGTCAGGTCGCCGGTGGCGACCGCGCTGGTGACGGCGGCGATGGCCCGGACCTGGCGGGTGAGGTTCCCGGCGAGCTCGTTGACGTTCTCGGTCAGGCGCTTCCAGGTGCCGGAGAGCCCCTCGACCTCCGCCTGGCCGCCGAGGCGGCCGTCCGTGCCGACCTCGCGGGCGACCCGGGTGACCTCGTCCGCGAACGAGGAGAGCTGGTCCACCATCGTATTGATGGTCGTTTTCAGTTCGAGGATCTCACCGCGGGCGTCGACGTCGATCTTCCTGGTCAGGTCACCGCGGGCGACGGCCGTGGTGACCTGGGCGATGTTGCGGACCTGGCTGGTGAGGTTGTTCGCCATGAAGTTGACGTTGTCGGTCAGGTCCTTCCAGGTGCCGGAGACGCCCTTGACGCTCGCCTGGCCGCCTAGGCGGCCGTCGGTGCCGACCTCCCGGGCCACCCGCGTCACCTCGTCCGCGAAGGCGCCGAGGGTGTCGACCATGGTGTTGATGGCGGAGGCGAGCGCCGCGACCTCACCCTTCGCCTCCACCGTGATCTTCTGGGAGAGATCACCCCGGGCGACGCCGGTGGCCACCTGGGCGATGGAGCGCACCTGGGCGGTCAGGTTCGAGGCCATCACGTTCACGTTGTCGGTCAGGTCCTTCCAGGTCCCCGACACACCTTTGACGTCCGCCTGACCACCGAGACGACCGTCGGTGCCGACCTCCCGGGCCACCCGCGTCACCTCGTCCGCGAAACCCGAAAGCTGATCGACCATCGTGTTGATGGTCTCCTTCAGCTCCAGGATCTCGCCCCGGGCGTCGACGCGGATCTTCTGGGAGAGGTCGCCTCGCGCGACCGCCGTCGCGACCTGGGCGATGGAACGCACCTGGCTGGTCAGGTTCCCGGCCATGACGTTGACGGATTCGGTGAGGTCGCGCCAGGTGCCCGACACACCTTTGACGTCCGCCTGACCACCGAGACGACCGTCGGTGCCGACCTCCCGGGCCACCCGCGTCACCTCGTCCGCGAAACCCGAAAGCTGATCGACCATCGTGTTGATGGTGTTCTTGAGCTCCAGGATCTCGCCCCGGGCCTGCACGGTGATCTTCTGGGAGAGGTCGCCCTCCGCGACCGCCGTCGCGACCTGCGCGATGTCACGGACCTGGCCGGTCAGGTTCCCGGCCATCGCGTTGACGTTGTCGGTGAGGTCCTTCCAGGAGCCGGAGACGCCCGGCACCTCGGCCTGCCCGCCGAGCTTGCCCTCGGTGCCGACCTCCCGGGCCACCCGCGTCACCTCGGAGGTGAACAGCGCGAGCTGGTCGATCATCCCGTTGAAGACGGTGGCGATCTCGTCCATCAGCTCGTCGCCGACGCGCGGCAGCCGGGTTCCGAAATCCCCACCCCGCACGGCGGTGAGACCGGCGAGCAACTGACGCAGCGCCGGGTCGTCCAGCTGGGCCGGGGTCTGGTTACGCGCCGTTACCTCAGTCACCGTGTCGTCCTCCAGCCCGGTCGTGCGGCCGCTGTGCCAAGCGGCGCGAGAAGCGGCATGAGAGATGTCCCGATCCTCGCGGATGTCCCGCAGTAGAGTAGACGGATTAAGTCTCACTTCTTGGTCACATACCGCTGCCTGGTCGGACCGCCACTCCCCGGAACCCCACTACCCGGAGCGGACGAGGAGAGGTGTGTCCCGGGCGTCGCAGAGTAGCGCCGACCCCCGCGACCACACCGCGACGGGGCTACTCCATGTGATCGCCCGTCAGCAGCGGGAGCTGGCGGAGCTCCGGGCGCGGTCCGCCGCCGACGCTCTGATCGACATGGCCGTCGGGGTCCTGGCCGAACGGCTGCGCTGCTCGGTCACCGAGGCCGGTGACCAGCTGCGCCGTCTCGCATCCGCCTCCGGGGTCACCCCGGACGAGTTCGCCGCCGAGGTGCTCGGCGGGACCACCGGAACACTCCATCGACCCCCGCTCGACGACGGTGCCCGGCGCCGCCTGTGGCTGGCCGAGGCCGCGGTCAGCCACGCCACCGATGGCTGCCCGGTCGCCGAGGCCGTGTTCACCGAGGTCCTGGCCCATCAGGGTGCCGTCGCCGTGGCCTTCTGGATGCTGGAATCCGATGGCGCGCTCACCCTGGTGGGCGAGACCGGCCTGGGGCCGCTCGAGGCGAGCCGGTGGCAACGCATCCCGCCGCAGCTGGACTGCGTGGCGATGCGCGCGGCCCGCGGCGCCACGCCGCAGTGGTGGCCCGAGGGCTCACCGCCCGAGGCGAACGATCCGACCGACGTCCCGGTGGACGGCCCAACGGACCGCCAGGCGAACGGACCTTCGGACGCCCCGGCGGGCGGCCGGGCGGGCGTCGGCTCGGTGCCGCGGGTGGGTCCCTGGCTCGGGGCGCGGGCGGCGCTGCCGTTCCTGCAGGCAGGCGCTGTCGTGGGCGCCGTGGAGATCTGCTGGCCCGCCCCGCTCGCGGAGTTCACCGCCGGGCTCCGACGCGAGCTCGTCGCGCTCGCGGACCTGTGCCTGCGCGGCCTGCACCCGGGCGGATTCTCCGCCGACACCCGCTCGGCGCAGCCACAGACCCTCGGCGGACGAACGGCCTGGCTGCCCGCCCTCCTCGACGCCGTCGCCGGGTCGGTGCTGCTGGCCCACGCGGTGCGCGCCGAGGACGGCGAGATCCTCGACTTCCACGTCGACCACGTGAACGAGGGCTTCGTCGACCCGGCCGGCAGGCACCCGGCCCAGCTGCGTGGCCGGCGCCTTCTCGACCTCTACCCGCTCATGGCCGCCGACGCCGGCCTGCTCGAGCGGGCCGTGGCGGTCGTGCGTACCGGCGAGCAGTACCAGGCCGACGGCATCGCCCTGCTCGTCCTGGTCGACGACGTGCTCGTCGCCGAGGAGCTCGACGTCCGCATCGCCCCCTTCTTCGACGGAGTCGTGATCAGTTGGCGGCCGGTCGGCGGCGGTGGCACGGGCGGTTCCCTGGCCGGCCACCTGCAACGCCTCGGCCGGTTCGGCGGCTGGCAGGAGGACGTCCGCACCGGGGCCGTGCGCTGGACCGACCACGTCTACGAGCTCTTCCAGCGTGACCGCACGATGTCACCCGTCCCGCTCGACGACCTCGATCCGCACATCCACCCGGACGACCGGGCGGCCGTGGACCACCTGCGTGACGCGCTGTTACGGCTCGGCCGGGCCGCCTCGGGATCGTTCCGGGTCATCGGCAGCGACGGGACGCTGCGCCAGCTCCGCGCCTTCGCCGAGCCGGTGACCGACGCCGCCGGCGTGACGGTCGCCGTCCGCGGCATCTACCAGGACCTGACCAGCCACTACCGCACGCAGGTCGTCCTTGACGCCACCCGGGACCAGCTCGCCGATTCGGAGGCGCGGGCCGACGGCCAGCATCAGCTCGCGCTCGCCCTGCAGCGGGCGATCCTGCCCAGCTCCGAGGAGCCCGTCGACCTCGGCGGCCTCGCGGTCGCCGTCCGCTACCGCCCCGCCGAGCAGGAGCACCTTGTCGGTGGCGACTGGTATGACGCGGTCACCCTGCCGACCGGCGAGGTCCTGCTCGTCGTCGGTGACGTCGCCGGGCACAGCATCAGGACCGTGGCCGGCATGGTGACCCTGCGCAACAGCCTGCGCGGCCTCGCGGTCACCGGCGCCGGCCCCGGGCAGCTGCTGCGCTGGCTCAACAACGTCACCTACCACCTCGCCGACAACATCACCGCCACCGTCATCTGTGGCCTTTACCGTCCCGCCGAGCGTGCGCTGCGCTGGGCCCGCGCCGGGCATCTGCCGCCCGTGCTCGTCCGGGACGGCTCCGCCCACGCCCTTCCGATGCCCGACGGGCTCCTGCTCGGCGTCGAACCCGATGTCGACTACCAGGAAACCGTCCACGTTCTTGAGCCGGACGACGTCCTGCTTCTCTTCACCGACGGCCTCATCGAACGCCGCGGAACCGGGCTGGACGAATCCCTCCACGCGCTGCTGCGGATCGCGGCCGCACCGGGCTTCGACGTCTCGCACCGGGCCGATCACCTGCTCGCGCACACCACCCCGGACACCGACGACGACACCTGCCTCATCGTCATCCGACAGTCCTGAACAGGTGCCGATACGCCGTCACCCACCTCAACCCCGAGGCCACCAGACTCGTCATCGAGTCGTGGACCCCCGAACAAGGACTACGAACCGTCGAGCGCGGCTAGCCCGCAGGACGGGATACGAGCACGGCTTGGCCAGGTAGTCGGCGGCACGCCCCGCATTCGACGGAACATTGATGCCCCGTTGTGACTTGTGGCTGCTCCGGCCTGTACCGTCCACCCGGCTGACGGGGTGAGGGGGAAGCCGTGGGCAGGGCACGTCTGGCGCTCATCGCTGCGTCGATCGCGACGCTGGCCGGGTGTACCGGAGGCCCCAGCCAGGGCGGCGACAGCCGAGACGGCTCCTACCAGCCCGAGCCTTACGACGCCTCCGCCTCCGGACCGATCCGTAGCACCGCCGCCCCTACTCACACCGCCAGGAGGGGGCTAGGTTGGAGGACTCTGTCGCCAGGTCATACCGGTAGTCCGGCTTCGAGGTGGCCGAGGGCCTGGTCGACGAGGGCGGGCAGGTCCGCTTCGGGGTTGTCGGCCAGGGCCGGCAGGGTGGCGAGCATGGCACCGATGGCGCTGCCGGCGACGGTGCGCACGGCGAGGTCGCTCTTTGGACGTCCCGTCCGTTCGGCAATCGCGTCGGCGAGCAGGAGCATGGTCTGGGAGATCTGGTCGAGCATGGCAGCGCGCAACGCGGGCTCGGCGACAATGAGCGAGGTGCGTTCCTGAATCGCCTGCCGCTGTTCTGGGGTCAGGGCATCGAACTGCTGGCGAATAGCGGCACGTATCGCCTGGATCGGCGAAAGTTCCGTGGGTTGGCTCTGGAAAGCCTCAATGATCAATGGGTCTAGGTCGTCCTGGAAAACGACGTCCTCTTTCGCGGGGAAATAGCGGAAGAAGGTCGTCTCCGAGACTTCCGCGGCGTCGATGATCTGGTCGACGGTGGTCGCGTGGTAGCCCTGTTCGCGGAACAGCCGCAGGGCGTGGGCCTGGATGGCGGCCCTGGTCCGGGCTTTCTTGCGTTCCCGCAGACCAGGCGCAGCCCGGTCACCGCGTGACGGCTCAGTGCGCGACGGCATCGGCGGTCCCCTCCTCGGTCTGCTGGCCGGTCTCCGTTCTACGGGATCGGCCACTGGGAAGGACGGCCAGGGCCGCGACGGCTCCGAGCACGGCGATCGCGGCTGATGCCAGGCACGCCGCGCTCATCCCGTCGACGAACGCCGCCCGGACCGCCTGTTCCAGTCCGGGTGCCCCGGCCGCGTGCGCGGTGGCCGTACCGTCGTAGAGGCTCCTGCGCGCGCTCTCGGCCACCGTCGCCGGCAGCCCAATCCCGTCGAGGCGGGCGCTGCCGAGGCGGGCGTGGTAGACCGCGACGAGGACGCTGCCGGTGATCGCCGCGCCGAGTGGGCCGCTCGTCTTGTTGAAGGCCTGCACGACAGCGGACTCGGTGCCGCTGCGTTCGGCCGACAGCCCGGCCAGCGCCGCCGCGGTCGCCACCGACAGGGCCAGTCCTGTCCCCGCGCCGACCAGCGCCGTCCAACCCGCGGTGAACACCGTGCCAGAGGTGGGCGTCGTGGTGGCTCCCACGGCGAGACCGCCCGCCAGGAGTACGAATCCCAGCGCTGTCGCCAGCCGCACGGTGATCGCCGGTGCGAGTCGGCCGGCGAGCCCGGCGCCGACGACCATGCCACCGATGAGGGGCAGCAGGCGTAGGCCGCTGCCCAGGGTTCCGGTACCGCGCACACCCTGGAAGTACTGGGGCATCGTGAACAGCACCCCGATCATCGCCAGGCCCGCGACCGCGGCGAGCACCGATCCCCACAGGAACGGCCCCGGCCGCAGGAGCCGCGGGTCGACCAGCGGCCGGCCGGTCGGCCGCCGACCGAGCCTGCGCTCCCACCAGACGAACCCGACCACCGCGGCGGCCCCGGCGGCCATCGACAGCAGCGCGTCCAGGCTGCCCCAGCCGCGCTCCCCAGCGCGCACCAGACCGTAGATCACCAATGCCAGTCCAGCCGCTGACGCCGCGGTGCCGACCGGGTCCAGTCCAGGACGTCGCGTCGCTCGCGACTCCGGGATCAGGACGAAGCCGATCACTGCCGCGAGGACGACGACCGGAACGTTGAGCAGGAAGACCCAGCCCCACCAGAACCGCGACAGCATCCAGCCACCGAGAATCGGGCCGAGCGGCAGGGCAACGAACGTAGCTGCCTGGTAGATCCCCACCGCTCTCGGGCGCTCCTGCTCGTCGAACAGAACGATCAGGGCCGACAGCGCCATCACGGTGATGCCGGCGCCGGCCAGGCCCTGGAACAGCCGTCCCGCCAGGAACACCCCCGCCGACCCCGCGCAGGCGCAGACCACGGACCCCTGCCCGAAGACGGCCAGCGACACGAGCAGGACCCGGCGGCGCCCGAAACGGTCACCTGCCAGGCCGACGGGCAACACGGCCGCGGCCAGCACGAGCAGGTAACCGGCGGAGAACCACACCAGATCGGACTGCGACGCGTCGAGCGCCGTCGACAGCGTCGGCTGAGCCACCGACAGGACCGTGCCGTCCAGGCTGACGGCGAGCACGCTCAGGCTGACCGCCCCCAGTGCCCACCACCGCCGCGACTCCGAACTCGACATCCGACAGCCTCCACCTAGTGGGTGATTCCTTCAAAAGAAGGTAACACCCACATTGTCGATGCCCCCGAAAGTATGGCTGTCACATCCGTCGATCGGCCGACCCGACTCGGGCCTGTGCTCCGATGAACACCGGTGGCGCCGTCGGAAACGATCAGACGCATGGTCCACACCACCGTCAACCGGCCGCCCGCAGCCGGAACGACCCGATGAGGGCGATCGTCCAGAACGGCTACGGGCCGCCGGACGTCCTGCGGCTCGATGACGTCGCGCAGCCCGCCCCGGCCCGGGACGAGGTGCTCGTGCGGGTGCGCGCGGCGTCGCTCAACGCCCGCGACTGGCACGTCATGCGGGGCGACCCGTACCTCGCCCGCCTCGTGCTGCCCGGGGTGTCCCTGCGCGGCCCGCAGAACAGAATCCTCGGCACCGACTTCGCCGGCGAGGTCGTCGCGGCCGGGCCCGGCGTCACCGGCCTGCGTCCCGGCGACGACGTCTTCGGTGAGGCCGACGGGGCCTTCGCCGAGTACGTGTGCGCTCCACAGGATGTGCTCGGCGCCATGCCGGCGAACCTGACCTACGAGCAGGCCGCCGCGGTGCCGCTGGCTGGCAACACCGCGCTGGTCTGCCTGCGCGACGAGGCCGGTCTGGCCGCCGGCCAGCGGCTCCTGATCAACGGGGCGTCCGGCGGCGTCGGGACGTTCGCGGTGCAGGTCGGCAGGGCGCTCGGCGCCGAGGTGACCGCCGTGTGCAGCGCCCGCAACGCCGAGCTCGTGCGCTCGCTGGGCGCCGACCACGTCGTCGACTACCGGCAGGAGGACTTCACCCGGGCCGGCCTTCGCTACGACGTCGTGTTCGACCTGGTCGCCAACCGTTCCCTGACCGCCCTGCGCCGAGCGGTGGCGCCGGGCGGGACGCTGGTGCTGTCCGGCGGGGGGACGTCCACCGGAGTCAGCCTGGTCGGACCGATGGGCCTGTTCATCCGGGGCATGCTCGCCGCCCGCCTCGTGCCGCACCGACTGATCGCGCCCACACCGAAACCCTCCGGACAGCGGCTCTCGGCGCTGCGCGAGCTGATCGAGGCGGGCCGGATCACCCCGGTCATCGACCGCGCCTACCCGCTGAGTGAGGCGCCGGAGGCCATCCGCTACCTCGAGGTCGAACACGCCCGCGCGAAGGTCGTGCTCACACCGCTCAGCGCCCGTCCGGCCGCGCGGTGAGTTGCGAGCGCGAGTCGAATGACTGTCCTCCGCCCGGTTTCGGGACCTCCCCCACCGGCGAAATCATGATCGAGATCCCGGGGGCATTCGAGGGAATCACCTGACAGAAGCAGAATCCGGGACCGACCCCTACCGTCCACGGTATGGAACTCGAACTCGAAGGCAAGGTCGCCGTCGTCACCGGCGCGGGTGGCGGGATCGGCCTGGCGATCGCGCAGGGACTGGCGGGTGCGGGTGCGCGGGTCGTCGCCGGTTCCCGCACCGTCACCGACGCACTCTCCGAACTTGTGGACCGGCATGGCGCCACCGCGCTCGCCCTCGACCTCGCCGAATCGGACAGCCCGGCCCGGCTGGTGGCAGCGGCCGGTGATCGCCTCGACATCCTTGTGAACAACGTCGGCGCGGCGCCGGCGCGGTTGGACGGCTTCCTCGCGATCACCGACGAGATGTGGTCCCGCACCATCGAGCTCGACCTGATGGCGGCGGTGCGTGCGATGCGGGCCGCGATACCGGTGTTCCTCGCCGCCGGCGGCGGTGTGATCGTCAACATCGGCTCGGTGAACGCGCGGCTTCCCGACCCGGCGGTGCTGGACTACTCGGCGGCCAAGGCGGCGCTGGGAAACGTCGCCAAATCCGTGTCGAAGGAGTTCGGTGGACGCGGAATCCGGGTGAACACGGTGGATCCCGGACCGGTGGCCACCAGCCTCTGGCTCGGGCCGGCCGGCATGGCGGCGCAGGTCGGCGCCAGGCAGGGGGAGCACCCCGAGGAGGTGGCCGCCGCGGTCGCGGCGGGCACGGTCACCGGGCGGTTCTCACGGCCGGAGGAGGTGGCCGACGTGGTGCTGTTCCTGGCCAGCTCCCGGGCAGCCAACATCACCGGCGCGAACATCGTGATCGACGGCGGGATGGTCACCACGATCTGAGGCCCACCCGACCGGCTCAGCGCTCGGCCGACCGGTCCGTCGGGCACGCCTGCTGGCGGACCAGCGCTGGTGGGTACCGGTGCCTGTTCGGGGGCGGCTGCCGATTACAAGGTGGATGCCGGCGGCGAGAACTGTCGACATGCCCACCGAGCCGGAAGCCTCTCGTCCCGCAGGCGAACCGCCCTCCGCCGGCGAGCGGGACGCACCCGGAGACCTGCCGCCGGAGGCCGCGGCGGCCATCCCGTTACAGCAGGACGGGGGCGCGGGGGCGAGCGAGAGCAGCCTCACCATCGCGGTCGCCTTCGCGGCGAATCTGGTGATCGCGATCGCGAAGTCGGTGGCGGCGCTGCTCACCGGCTCGCCCTCGATGGTCTCCGAGGCCGCTCACTCGTGGGCCGACACCGGCAACGAGGTCTTCCTGGTGGTGGCGGACCGGCGGTCCCGCCGGCCGCCGGAGCCGACCCATCCGCACGGGTTCGGCCGGGAGGCCTACGTCTGGTCGCTGTTCGCCGCCATCGGGCTGTTCACCGCCGGCGGCGCGGTCTCCGTCACCCACGGGGTCCAGGAACTGTTCGCCGACGAGTCCGGCGGCGACTACCTCATCGGCTACGTCGTCCTGGGCGTCTCGTTCCTGCTTGAAGGGACGTCGTTCCTCCAGTCGGTGCGGCAGGCCAGGCCGGAGGCCGAGTCGATGAACCGGGACGTCATCGAGCACGTGCTGGAGACCACCGACCCCACCCTGCGGGCCGTCTTCGCCGAGGATTCGGCGGCGCTGGCCGGAATCGTGATCGCGGCACGTCGATGGCCTGGCCACGCTGGTCAACAGACAGTCACATGATCGACGGTGATGCCCCGTTCGGCGAGCGGTTCCTCGACGTCCCGGCAGGACAGGGCGAGGCACGCATACCAGTGGACCGTACACAGGGGCGTCAGGGCGGGGAAACTGTACGGGTGTTCGCTATGAGCGCGAAGGGCCGTCTCCGTGTTGACTGAGGCGCGCCTGCTGCGTAAGCAGTAACCATGACGTCGATCATTGATCATGCTGGGGGCGAGCCGGCACTGCGCCGGTTCGTTGATGTCTTTTACTCCAGCGTTCTGGCCGACCCGCTGCTGCAGCCGCTGTTCGGTGCGGGCCACCCTGACCACGTCGACCATCTCACCGCGTTCACCGCCGAGACGTTCGGCGGTCCCGACCGCTACACCCAGGAGCTCGGAGGCTTCACCCACCTGATCGACGCGCACCGAGGCCTGAAAATCCAGGAACACCAGCGGCAACGCTTCGTCGAGCTGTATATGGCCGCGGCGGACAAGGCTGGGCTGCCCACAGACGAACCGTTCCGGGAGACCCTGCGCTCCCACGTCGAATTCGGTTCCCAGGTCGCGCTGCAGAACTCGAACGCCGAGACCGACGATCAGCTGCACCCTCTCCGCGAGGTGCCGATCTGGACCTGGCCGGACGGCTCCATCCGCTAGCAGCCACCGGAACGGAGCCCACCCTCCAGCCGAAGATCGGCACCCGGCCGGCAACCTCGGTCCGGACCGTGCGGACGAACCGTTCGGCCACCACTGAACAGCCACCCGATGAATCAGAAGAAGTCTCGCCCTGCGAACCCCGCGATACAGCCCGGGACGGCCGAGCCGGAGCTGCCCGAATAGATCCAGCCGTAGCTCCGGGTAATCGTCAGGCAGGTGATGCTGGTGAACGTTAGATGTCGAACGGGCAACAGCAATAGTGCAATTCTTCCCCGCGGGCTAGCATGGCCCCGGCCGGAATGAGCGCGACACCGAGACTCCGGCTCCTGCGGTCGGTGTACTGGAACGGCCGCAGCTACTGATCGGCTTTCTCATCTGCGCGCTGGTCTTCGTCCCGCTCGAGCAACTGATCCCCCTGGTCCGCCGGCCGTCGCGGCCGGACTGGGCCGTCGACGTCGTACACACCTTCGCCAACCGGCTGCCGATCACGATCGCCGTCGCGGTCACGCTCGGGGTCGTCGGGCCGGCCGTGCACGCCGTGTTCCCCGACGCCGTGCGCCGGTTCGTGCTCGACCAGCCGGGATGGGTGCAGTTCACCGTCCTGATCCTGCTCGCCGACCTGGCGAACTACCTCGGCCATCGGGCCCTGCACGAGATCCCGCCGCTGTGGCGGCTGCACGCGGTGCACCATTCGAGCACCGATCTGGACTGGCTGTCCACCAGCCGTGGTCATCCCCTCGGCCAGATCATCAACCTGGTGGTCACCGTCGTCCCGCTCTACGCCATCGGCGAGGCCATGCCGGCGAGCTGGCTCGGCCAGATCGCGGCACCTTTCCGTCCCCAGGCGCGCCTGAGCAGAAGTGCCCGGACGTGAGCAGGAACGAGTCGATCACCGATCGGACCCTGCTGGAGAAGCTCGTTTCCTGCTCCAGCGCTCGCCGGGCCGCGTCGGCTCCCGCGGCGCTCTCCGGGCGCCGGGGTCAGCGCAGCCCGTGGCGACGGGCCAGACGGACGAAGACGTCGTTGTAGCCGTACTCCCGCAGCGCGGCCTCCAGCGTGCTGCGGTACGGCCGGTCGACCGCGCCGTTGCCGAGCTCCCGGAGCATCTCGGTCCACCATTCCAGCGGAGTCGCACCGCCCTGGACGAACTGGCGCGCGCGGGGCAGACCGATCTCCTCGAGCAGCTGAGACGCCCGTACCCCGGCGCCGAAGGCCGCCGCGAGCTCCGCGCGCAGTTGGGTCGTCTCCTCCGGATCGAGTTGGATGTCCGGTGCCGACCGGACGTGCTCGGCAGACCGGACGTGCCGGGTCGACCGGGCCGCGAGGGCCAGGACCGCCTCGACGCGCGTGCCCGCCGCGCCGAGGAAGACCAGGTCGTCGTCGAGCTGGTCGACCACGTGCTCCACCAGCCGCCGGTCAGTGGCGAACGGGTCGCCGTCGCGAGGCACGGTCCCATCGGCCGCCAGGATCGCCGCCATGTTGGCCCCGGAGATCTTCACGCTGTGCCGCATCTCCGTCATCCTCGTGGTGACGGTCGTCAGGTCCACCTGGTCGACGTGGAGCTGTTGCACACAGGCGGCGACGCGGTCCGGGAACGGGACCGGGTCGCGCAGGAACTCCCGCAGCCGCGCTCCCCGTTCGTCGAGCCGGTCGCGCAGGCCGTGGACCGCGTCACCGCCGTCCCGAACGCGCCACTGGTAGCGGACCTTCGCCGCCCCGGCCAGATAGCGTTGGAAAGCGGGCGCGGCGGCGTCCCGGCGGTTCCACGTCCAGGCGACCAGTTCTCCGTCCCGTGAGCCCGGAACCAGGACAAGCAGCCTCCGCTCGATCTGGTCGTCCGCCGGAACGGCCGGTTCCCACACCGCGAACCCCAGGCCGGTGGTGGCACCGCGTTCCTCCCATCCGGGCGCCTGGTGCCACCCGGACCAGGCGTTGGCGCAGGTGCGGGCGAGCTCGGGGGCCGCGGTCACCACCGCCCGCGGACCCGCCTCCGAGCGGCCGAGATGCCCCTGGTAGAGACGCACGGCGCCGATCAGCGAGGCGGGCGGCTCATCCGCCACGCCGCTCCACTGGTCCTCCGGCGCGGACCAGTCGAGGGCACCGCCGTCCACCGCCGGGGCGAGCATCACGGACAGACAGAGCAGGTCATGGTCCCGCCGGAACAGCGCCTGGTGCGTCCCGTCGCCCAGGTTGAGCTGGGCGGCGAGCAGACCTCGGGAAGGCAGGTCGCCGACCGAACCCGGCAGGTCGGCGGGCACTCCCAACCGGTCGAGAGCCGATCCCATCTTCAGCGTGCGGCGGCACGCCGACCAGACGTCCCGGAGAAACCCGTACGCGTCCGCCGCTTCAGGCCCATCCACCGGAGCAAACAGGTGGACAACGAGTTCGGCCCCCCAGAGCTCGTGCGCCGCTGGTTCAGGCCCGGCACCCGCGGTCCGGCCGGCCGGTGGAACCGACCCCGAGCGTCCGGCCACCCTCAGTGGCCGGTGTCGGCCGGGGCCGGGATCTCCGACGACCCGGGGCGCCGACGGTTCCCGGGGCCGACGGCGTCGCGGCCCGACACCTCGGTGAGAACATGAATCATTCTGTTCACCCGTTCCCGGACCGGTGGCGTCATGGGAACAAGCGGCTCCTCGCCGAGCCGGCTGGCGCGCTTGCGCACCGCGAGATCCAGCCGCAGCACGGCATTGTCGAATTCGCCACTGTCCGCCGCGGACCATGCGGTTTCCAGATTATCGACGAGAACACCGAACCGTTCCCAGGCTCGCGGCGCGAGTCGGGCCGCGAGAGCCCTGCGCAGCGGCACCAACCCCGCGTCAGCGTTCACCGTCGGCATCTCAGCACCGCCTTCCACACGGCAAGCCTACCCAGATACTCGTCCCGGCCCGGCCGGCTGTCACCATGGCGGTACCCGCGTAACCAGTTCGGCGGACCGGGCACACCCCGGACCGGTCCGGGGTTACCATCACAGCGACTCAGGAGAGTACTGCTCGTGTCGCTGACGATGCTCCCCCAGATCGCGCTCCGCCCGCGGCGGATCCACGTGGTTCTGAACTGGGTGAAAACCCCTACCACACCCCAGCTCGACCTCATCCTCGTGCTCCCCGCGAACAATGCCGGGGTGGCGGGGTCCGCGCGCGCGATTCAGTTCGCCGATCCTACGGATCCCACTGATTCCAGCGCGGCGGTACGGCATCTGGGCAGGACGGACGCGGCGGTGTCCACCGACCGGGCCCAGGTCGACCTGAACGCCGTCCCCCCGCGGTACGACCAGATCCTGATGGCCCTGTCGGCCACGGGCGGCCGCGTGGTCGACGCGGCCGAAACACGGCTGCGCCTGATCGACGCGGAAGACAACACGGAGATACTCCGGATCGATCTCGCCCCGGGCCCGGCGGACCTCGTCCACATACCCGGCGAGCTGTACCGGCGTGCGGACGGCTGGTACTACCGGGCGGTCGGATTCGGATTCACGGACGGGCTGACCGGTCTGAGCTTCCGCTTCGCGGTCCCGATCAACGACATACTGCGGCGTCAGCAGGTTCCTGCCACCGATGTGGCACCGGACGCGGCCGAGGGCAAGGAAGAGAGCAGGCCGGAGAAGGCCGAACGACGCGCCTCCTCCGCTCGTGCGGTAACTCCACTCGGGGACGTGAAGCTGCTGCCCGGCGCGTCCGCGACCATCAAAAGGCCCCAGCACGAGATCACAGCGGAGCTGACCTGGCGACGCAAGGACAAGGACCTCGACCTCTACGCGCTCTACATCGACAGCGACGGTCGCGAGGGTGTCTGTTACTACCGTGACCAGGGCTCCCTCAAGCGGCCGCCGCACATCTGCCTGACGACCGGAGACCGCCATCGGGGCCGGGAGGCGATCGTGATCGCCCGGCCGAGCGCCTTCCGGCACATCCTCATCTGCGCGTACTCGGCGGTCGAGAACGGCATCGGGTCGTTCCGTGGATTCCGGGCGGTCGTGGAGGTCGACGACCATGCCGGTTCGGTGATACAAACACCTCTGTACCACCGGAACAGCTTCTCCTACTGGGTTGCGATAGCGCGCATCGACCTCACCGCCGAGGAGGAGGCCGTCATCGAACACGTGGAGACATACTCGCGTCCCCGCAGCGAGCGACGACCGGTCCTCCGTGGTGACGGAACCTTCGTCATGGACGCAGGGCGAGTGGAGTTCAAGACACGTTGAGAGACGGCTGGCAGGTTTCCCCCCGGCACCGGTCAGCCCTGCGCCACAGGCTCGGCACCAGCTGTGCTTATATTTGCTAGGACATCGGGGGACGTCATGATCTTTTTTGTCACGCCCAGCGCCGGTCTCACGTGTCGCTGCCGCCGGTCCGGCGGCGCACCCGGATTCCCCGAGGTGGCCACCGGCCCGGATCCGGGTAGTAGCCCGTAGATCTGTTTGCGCGGCGTCAGACAAGTACGTACTTCGCGACAGCGTTTTCTTGCCTGAGAGAAAGCATCCGCCACACCGGAGCCGCACCGGCCCACCTGTGCTCATCGCGGAAGACGAAATCCGCGACGCGTCCGGATCTCAGCGCCACCGCACGGTCGTCCATCGCGACACAGTCGTCTACCGATTGGCCTGCCGACATGCACGAAGATTCCAGCCGACCCCTGCCGACGGGGCCCGACCCGACCGCTGGCGGTCCGGTCGGCAACGACGCGGGCGCCGGCACCCGCACACCACCAGCTGACGCCACCAGCTGGTGGAACGGCGACCCCATGGTGCCCGCGGCGCCCGGCGAGGACACCCCGCCGGCCGCCGGCGCCCCGGAGCCGGGCGGGTCGGTCCCATGGGACGCCGGCGAGCCGGACATGCCGACCGCCGCCGTGCTCGTGTCGGTCGTCGAACGCCTGGCCGCCATCGAGGCCACGCTCACCGACTTCCACCGGCGGGCCGATCATCGGGAAGCCGTGATTGACCGGCTCCACGAGGAACGCCTCGAACAGCGCTCCGGTGTCCGTCGCGCGCTGCTGGACCCGATCGTGACCGATCTGATCAGGTTGTACGACGGCCTCTCGGCCGAGTCGGAACGCATGTCCGGCGGTGGCGACTCCCGTACCTCGAACCTGCTCGCCAGCTTCGCCGACGACGTCGAGCTCGCGCTGGAACGGTGTGGTTTCGACCTGGTCCGCCCGCAACCCGGAGACCGGTTCCAGTCCGGGGCCCAGCTTGCCGCGTCAGTCGTGCCGACCGACGACCCCGCCCGGCACAACACCGTCGCGGAGGTCACCCAGGTCGGCGTACTGGAGCGGGACACCGGCCGGGTGCGACGCCCCGCGCGTACCCGGGTTTTCCGCAGCCGGCGGCCTGGTTCCGAGGGCAGCGACGCCACCGAGGCATCCCCAGCCACCGCGGCGCCCCCGGCACCCCCGGCGCCCTCCGCGCCGACGCCGCCCAGCCCTGCTCAATCCGGTCTCTGACGCCAACCCGGTCTCCGACACCTGCGAGGATCCATGGCAACCTACGGTATCGACCTGGGGACGACCTATTCGTGTGTCGCCTACATCGACGACACAGGGCGGCCCGCCGTCACGAAGAACATGGTCGGCGAGGACACCACGCCCTCGGTGGTCTACTTCGAGACTCCTGACAACGTGGTCGTCGGGCGGGACGCGAAGAACTCGGCGAAGCTCGAGCCCGACCTCGTGGTGTCGCTCATCAAGCGGCAGATGGGCCAGGACGTCGAACTCTCCTTCCACGGGAGCACGCACACTCCGGAGAGCATCTCCGCACTGATCCTCAGCGAGCTGGCGCGAGCGGCGACGGAGTTCACCGGCGAACCAGTCCGGGACGTCGTGATAACGGTGCCCGCGTACTTCGGCGTGGCCGAGCGGGAGGCCACCCGGAACGCGGGGCGGATCGCCGGCCTGAACGTCCTGAACGTCGTGCCGGAACCGGTCGCCGCCGCCCTGCACTACGAGGTCGTCGCCCCCGCCGGCGAACGCACGATCCTGGTCTACGACCTGGGCGGTGGAACGTTCGACACGACCGTCATCCGAGTCGCCGGCAACGAGATCAACGTCGTCTGCACCGACGGCGACCACCATCTCGGTGGCGTGGACTGGGACGAGAGGATCGTCCGGTACCTGTTGGAGGGTTTTCTCGCCGAGCACCCCGATTCCGAGGCAGGCGACAACGAGGACTTCCTCCAGGAGCTCACGATCGCCGCCGAGGAGATGAAGAAGGCGCTGAGCAGTACCACGTCGCGCCGGCACAACATGCGTTTCGGCGGCGACACCGCACGGCTCGAGCTGACCCGCGAGGAGTTCGAGCAGATCACCGGCGAGCTGCTCGAACGGACCCTCGACATCACCGAGCGGACCGTCACCACCGCCCGGGAGAAGGGCGTGACGTCGTTCGACGATGTCCTCCTCGTCGGCGGCGCCACCCGGATGCCGGCCGTCGCGGCCCGCCTGAACAAGCGATTCGGCTTCGAGACGAAGCTCCACGACCCCGACCTCGCGGTCGCGAAAGGGGCAGCCCGGTTCGCGCTCATCGAGTCGGTGAAGCTCCAGCTCCCCGAGGACTCGGACGCGGCACCGGGAACACAGGGCGACTCCCATACGTCCGCCTCGCCGGCGGCCGTGCAGCGGGTCGCCGACCAGCTGGGCATCACGACCGAAGCCGTCCGCCAGCTCGCGGAGAAGAAGGTCCGGACGGTCGTGCCCCGCGCGTTCGGCATCAAGGTCGTGGATAGCGCGGACCCCGCTCTGAAGCGGCTGAAGGTCGAGCACATCCTGCCGCCCAACACGCCGCTGCCCGCCTCGCCCGACACCGAGCGGTTCGGGACGGTCGAGGACAACCAGACCGGGATCGAGATCGAGATCTGGGAACAGGCCGGAGCCACGGTCTCCCCGGAACTCGCCGACAACGCGGCGATCGGCCGGGGTCTCATCAGCGGCCTGCCACCGCTGCCGCGTAACTCCCCGATCGACGTCACCTTCACCATGAACGAGACCGGCGTGCTGCGGGTACACGCGGTGGAGCTGAAGACGGGAAAGGACCTGCACATCGAGCTGCAGATTCAGGGCCTCACCGAGGAACAGGTCGAGAAGGCGCGCAACGCCGTGGCACGGTACACGCTCAGCGAATAGCCGCCCGTCCGAGGGTGCGGCGGGCATCTACGCCGCGCCGGCGGGACCGGCGAATGGACTGCACGTCATCGGGGGTCTGAGGAATGGCGTTCGACGTCGAGGCGTACCGGAAGGGCGTCGTTGATCCCGCCCGGAAGCAGGGAGTGCCGAACGACCTCTTCACGCGCTACGCGCTGGACGAGGCCACCGCGGGTGACAAGGAGCTGTTCGAGGCGCGGGTCGAGGAGGTCACGAAGTACTGGCGGACTCTGAAGCTCAAGAAGACCCACGCCGCCGTCGCGGATGCCCTGCTCGCGGCGCACGCGGAGCTGAAGGGCTCCGGCCAGCTCACGCTTGCGGCCTTCCGGGAACGCCGCGAGCGGGCGCACAAGGAGGAACAGGAGTACCTGGACCGCCTCGTCACCGCGCTGGCCGCGGCGAACCCGTGTATCAGCGAGACGATGGTGGGCCGCCTGATCTCGGGGACCGCGGGGGCCGCCGGTGCGGGCAGCGGCGGGGGTGCACTCGACGCGACGACCGTCCGGGCCGCGCTGAAGCGGCACAACCTGCGGGTCATGGACCGGGAGTGGAAGCTCCCGGTCGGCCCGCCGCCGAGTCAGGCGCGCTCGTTGCGCGAACCGCTGGCCGTTCTCGGCCTGCGCCTGTCCGCCGACGTCGTCTTCGGCGCCGAGCGGGTCCGGGCCGGCTTCAGGCTGCGGGACGGCTTCCGGCTGGTGTCCGAGCCGGCCGTCGTCAACGAGCAGGAGGTGACCCGGGCCCGCCAGGCCCGCGCCCGCGCGGCCCAGGACGAGCGCCAGACCGCGGCCGAGAACATCTTCGTGATCATCCTGGGCTCGGTGCGCTCCCCGGCCGGGTACGACACCCTGATCGGCTGGGAGGTCGTCGAGGCGCTGCGCGGCGGGGTCGAGGCGGGTCTACCCGCTCGCGCGATCGCCGACCAGGCGGCTTCCCTGGGCCTGGTCCTGGAGGAGGCCGAGGAGCTGGCGGTCACGCTCGCCGAGGCCTGGCGGGGTGGCGCAGCCGGGTCCGGGAACGCCGTCCAGGAGATCCACGACGCGCTCGCGGCCGGTCGGCTGCGCGCCGCTCGCCAGCTTGCCGCCGCGTTGCCGGACGCCGAGCGGGCCGAGATGTCCGGACAGGTCGAGGCGGCCGAGGCCAGGGTCCGGACGTTGCTGACCGGGGCGGACGAGGCATGGTCGCGTCACCGGCCGGAGGAGACCGCCGCGCTGCTGGCCGAGGCTGCCGAGATCGCGGCCGATCACGACGACATCCAGGCCCGGCTCCGCGCGATCCCGCCGCCGCCACCACCGTCGGTCGAGGCGGGGGCCGACGGGACCCGGGTGAGCGTCCGGTGGGCACCCAGCCCCGCCCGCACCGGCGAAGTCGCCTACCGGCTGGTGCGCGCGACCGGCCGAGCCGCCACCACGCCTGACGCCGGGGAGCCGGTCGCCGAGACACCGGCCAACACCGCGGTCGACGAGACCGCTCCACTGGGCGAACGGGTCTTCTACACGGTCTTCGCCACCCGCACCGAGGGCATCTGGTCGCCGGGTGCGGATGCCGCCGCCGTTCTCCTCACCCCGGAGGTCCGGGATCTCGTGCTGGCGACCGACGCGGAGTCGGTGACCGGCACGTGGCGGGCGCATCCGGGGATCCACGAGGTCAACGTGCGCCGGACCGAACGTGGCATGACCGGTCGCGGGACAAGGCCGACCTCCGTCACGGCCACCGGCTTCACCGACATGCGCCTGCGGTCGGGCACGGCCTACCAGTACCGGATCGAGGCGGTGTACCTCGGAGCGGACGGGGCTCGGCGCGTCTCGGCCGGGCTGGTCGTCACGGCCCGGCCGGAGCGGCCGCCTGAGGCGGTGAGCGACCTCGCCGTCGAGCTTCCCACCGAGACGGCATCGTCCCCGTCCGGGACGTCGACCCGGTCGGACGGGTTGTCGGCGCTCGTTGTCTGGACGCCGCCGACAAGCGGGACGGTGCAGGTGCGGATGGCCTCCGCGGCACCAAGGTGGGCCGCGGGGACCACTGTGTCAGCCGCGGATGTCTCCCGGCACGGCGTCGCGCTGCCCGGCGCACCCGTGACCCGGGCCGACGGACGGGTCGCGCTGCCCGTCCGCCCGCGGCACGGCCGCGCCTTCCTCACCGCGGTCACCTGCGCCGCCGGCGGCTCCGTCGCGGTCGTCGGCGCCACGGTGCCGATCTCGCTGGCGGACGCGGTCCGCGGGCTCACAGCGGCTCGGTTCGGCGATGCCGTCCGGCTGCGCTGGGACTGGCCGGAGGGCGCGAGCCTGGCACGGGTCCAGTGGTACCCGGCCGGCTCCACAGGCGACGGGCCGACCGGTGAGGTGGAGATCCGACCGCGGCGCTACATCGACAGCGGCGGGCTGGAGATCCAGGTCGGCTCGGATCCGGTCACCGTAGCGGTCCGGACGGTGACCGGCGAGGAGGAGGACCGTGTGGTCTCCCCGCCGGTCACCGTGCTCGTCCCCGGGCGCGGTGTCGAGGTGACCTACGAGCTCCGGCCGGCGCGGCTGCCCTGGCCGCGGCGGGCCGTCCTCGAGGTGGTGTGTGACCGCACCTGCCGGCTGCCACCGCTGGTCGTCGTCGGCAGGTCGGACGGGATCCTGCCGCTGAGCGCCACCCATGGCACCGCGCTCGCCCGTCTCCCGGCGCGCGACGTCACCGCTCGGAAGCGGGCGCTGATCACACTTCCGGCGCCACGGCGCGGCGCCTGGGGGCTCGCCTGCTTCGTCGACCCCACCGCGCCACCCGAGGACGCGAATGCCCAGGTGACGTTGGTCCGCGCCCGACGGAGGAGGTGACCCGATGAGCAGAAAGCTGGTCTGCCCGTACTGCTACCAGCAGTTCGGGGAACGGGAGATCTGGTTCCGGTGCTCCGGGCGGCCAGGCCCCACCGGAAAGTCCTGCTCCAGTCAGCGGGATGAACGCCTGGCGAAACGGATGGGATTCACCGGCCAGCTTCCGCCGGCGTTCTCGGCGGACGGCCGGAAGCTGTCCGCCGTCCATTCGGACTGTCGAGCCGACACGAACTACCGGTTGTGCCCGGAGTGCCACAGTCAACTTCCGGTGCACTTCGGAAAGATCGAGAATCGGCTCATCGCGCTGGTCGGTGCGAAGGAGAGCGGCAAGACCGTTTTCATGACCGTCCTGCTGCACGAGCTGATGCACTCGGTCGGAGTCCGGTTCGACGCGTCGGTGCTGGGCGCGGATGACGAGACCCGGGACAGCTTCCGCAAGCGGTACGAGGCCCCGCTCTACGACAACCACCAGCTGGCCGCCCCCACACAGCGCTCGACGACACCGATGTCACGCCGGCCGCTGGTGTTCACCTTCACAGCGCGCGGGCGCGGCCTGGGCCGCCCGCGTCAGGAGCGGACCGTGCTGTCCTTCTTCGACACCGCCGGCGAGGATCTGAACTCGGCGGACAGCGTCGAACAGAACGTGCGCTACCTCGCCAGCGCCGCCGGCATCATCCTGCTGCTCGACCCACTGACGATGCGCGGTGCCCGGGGCCAGGCGGACCCGGACGCCCCACGCCCGCACGAACAGGGCCTGGACAGCCCGGTGAGCGTCCTGGGCCGCATCACCGAACTGCTGCAGCGGGCGTTGGGGACGAAGCCCTCCCAGCTGATCGGCACCCCGATCGCCGTGGCGTTCTCGAAGATGGACGCGCTCACGCGCGGTCTGCCCGAGGAGAGCCCGCTGCGGCGGTCGCAGCCGGTCGGCTCGCGCTTCGACGCGGCGGACAGCAGGGACGTCCACGACCACGTGCGCGCGCTGCTCGACGAGTGGGAGGGGTCGTCCATCGACCAGACCCTGCGCCACAACTACTCGCGCTACCGGTATTTCGGGCTGTCGGCACTGGGGGCCGCCCCCACCGCCGACCGGCGGGTGGCGACCGGGGTGGTCCAGCCCTACCGGGTGGCCGACCCGTTCCTCTGGCTGCTGAGCGAATTCGGCGCCATTCCCAGGACAAAAGGCTGACGGCGGAAGAGGCCGAGATGGTGTTGAAGCAGCTGTACTACACGTCGTGCGAGGTCGGCCTTTCGGGATACCCCGGATTCCAGTTCAATGCGGCGAGCCGCGGGGTCGCGCCGGAGGTGATGCGGCGGGTCGAGTCCTTCACCGCCTACGACCCGCCGGGCTCGCTGCCCTACAACGCGGATGCCGCGGCGCTCGCGGCCTGCCCGGTGAATCTCTGCTTCGAGCCGGCGGAGGACACCGGCGTGCTGGCGAACGTCGTCTTCGTGGGCACGGACTACTCGAACCGGTTCGGGAACTACTTCGCGCACGCGTTGGTCAGCGAGGACGTCGCCGCCGATCTCGGGGAGGCGTTGCCCATCGAGCTGTGGGGCGCCCCGATCTGGACGGCCAGCCCGAGGACCGACGGCGCCGAGCTGCCGGAGCTGGCCGGGCCGCCGCCACGGGGAAGGCTCGACCGTCGGCACGTCGCCGCCTTCCTGCGTACGCATCCCGGCCGCGCCGCACTGCCCGCCCTGGTGTCCGCGGCGGCCAGGGTGATCACCGGCGAACGGCGAACGATCGTGCTGATCGAGCGGGACAGCGGGGCCGCCGCGAACTGGATCGGCGCCGTCTCCTACCTGCTGCCGCCGGCGCTGGCCCGCCGGATGTCCTTCGCCACCTACCACCACCGGCCCGCCTACAGCGACCTGCACCTGGTCGCGACGGTGCCCGACGCCGACGTCGACCGCGGTGACGGCGCGTTCGCGAGCTTCCTCCAGTTCGACATGCCGGCCAACCGGAGCAGCCAGGTGCCGGTCGAGCCGTGGGCCGCCCTGCTGGCCGAGACCGGCGTGGAGAACGCGGCCGAGCTGTGGGCCGCCGCGGCCGAGCTCGGCGGCGGCCTGCCCGGCCGCTCGGGGGAGTGGCATCCGCTGCTGGCCGCGGCGCTGTTCCGGCACGGTCACCATGCCTCCGGCGCCGGGCCGGCGGTGACCGCCGCCGCCGCGACCGCCGCGCGCTGGCTGGGCCGCCAGGCACCCTCGCTGGACGCGCGAACTATCGAACTGATCGGCGTCGGGGCTCTGGGGGTCCTCGCCGGGAGCCGGCCGCCCGGCACCGGCGCCGCACTCACCGCCCTCGCGGCGGCCGCGGCGGAGGCCGGCGCCGCGCCGCTGGCCACCGAGATCGAGAAGCTCGCGGTGGACATCGAGGTGGACGGGCTGCTGGCGCACGAGCCCGTCAAGGGTGCCGGCGGCGCCGACGCGGTGCCGCTCAGGTCGCCTGCCGGTCGCGCCCACGCCACCGACCGCTGCACGCGGGCCCTGCGCAGATGCACCGCCGAGGTGGCGGTCGATCTGCTCCTCCTGGCTGCCCGGGAGCGGCTCGACCTGGACAGCGCCCTGCTACGGACGGCCGGAGAACGCGTCGTCGGCCCCCGGCTGCTGGCCGAGCCGACCGAGGCGACGGCACGGCTGGCACGTGGCTGGCCCCAGCTGCGGGCGGGGGTGGTGCATCACCTCGCCGCGGTCGCGGCCCGCGAGCCGGACCGTCTCGTCGAGGCGCTCACGCACGGCCTCGGTGAGGCGCTGGACGACGACGACACGCGCGCTGCCCCGGCTCTGCACGAAGCCCGGCTGATCGCCGCGTCCCGCCGCGACCCGCGGCTGCGGATCGACATGCTGGCGGAGATCGCGGTGCTGCGGGCAAGCGGTCCGGAATCGACGGGCACACCGGCCGTGGACGCGGACCTGTTGCGGCGCATCTGGCCGCACGGAAGCTGGACGCCGGGCGAGGCACTGCGCGCGCTTGAGGTGCTCGACGACGCCAGCCTGAATGCTCCCGCCACCGTGGCCTGGCTGAACGCCGTCCTCACCCGCGAGTGGCCGGCGACGGCCGCAGCGGACGGCGACCATCTCGAGGACCTCGAAGCCCTCTGCCGCGCGCTCGAGGGAAGGTCAGCCGCGTCCCGACTCAGTGACCCCGCACGCGCGACGATCACCCGGATGACCACGGTCGGACGCAGACTGGCCGCCGCCACCGGCCCCGGCCGCCAGGCCGCCGTCCTGACCGCCGGGCTCGACCGGATGCCCGAGACGCAGCGGGCACACCACCTCGGCAAACTGACCGACCTGCTGAACAAGGCACCGACCGGGGACCTCCCCGAGATCTTCGCGTCGTGCCCCGCGGAGGCCGTGGAGCACTACCTGCTCGACGTCGACACCTATCTCAGGGCCGACCGTGCCCAGACGGACATCGCCGGCCGTCTCTTCTACGCGGTGGTCGTCCTGCGGCGCAATCCGTCCCGCAAGGTCCGCGTCGTCGCCACGGTCATCGAGGACCGCCTGCTGGACAGGCTGATCACATGGCACTGGCAGGACCTGCGCACCCTGCAGGTCTGGATCAGGAAGCTCGATCCCGCGGTGGCCACGGACTTCGCCAACTGGCGGGACCTCAACGCCGCCGGATGGCTGCGCCGGACCCTGACGCGACGTCGGCTGGAGAAGGAGGCCGACGCGCCACGGAGGGCGGCGGAGAAGAAGGCCCGGGCCGAGCGGAAGGCCGCGGCGGAGAAGAAGGCCGCCGCCGCGCAGAAGGCCGCCGACAAGAAACGCTCGGGAAGCGGAGGGAAGAGCGGTAAGAACGGGAGATCTGGGACGGAAGCCCAAGGGAAGGCTGCGGCGAAAAAACGGAACCCTCGTTAGCCGACCGTCACTGTTCTCCAGTTCTGCGATTCGGGGACGCATCCATGAACCACAGCTCGCGGGCGGGAAGGTGAGGCGAGGATGGGCTCACTGATCCTGCTGATCATCGCAATCTGGCTGGCCTTCTTTTTCTTCACCGTGCCCGGGCCGTTCATCGCCGGCGCCGCGGCCCTGTACGTCGCCGGGGCACTGGTCGTCGCCTATTTCCAGGAATTCGGCCGGGCGATGGGGCTGGGCCCGAACCCCGCCGCCGCCACGCCGGAACAACCGCCGCCGCGGCGCACCGAGGACGGGAAGGAACCGGCCTACCGGCAGTACCTGTTCGGACAGGCCCGTCACGATCTACGGCACGCGCACGGTCTCGTCTGGCCGCGGCTGGCCGCGCTCGGCCGGAATCACCGGCGGTGGGTGAAGAACACCTTCTTCGGCTACGGGGCGATGGACTGGCACTGGCCGGTGGGCGTCGTCCTGATGGTCGGCCTGTTCGCCGGGACGATCCTGGGCCTCGCCGTCATCTCGCTGGTGGCGACGGCCCAGGGCGTGGTGCTGCTGGCCGTCTTTCTGCTGGCGTTCCTCGGGATCTACCTGCTGCGCGGCATCGACACCGTCCTGCTGTGGATCCGCGGGGTGCGCATCACCTGCCCGTCCTGCTACCGGCGCGGCTTCTACCCGTCCTACGAGTGCCGGAACTGCACCGTCCGCCACCACGACGTGCGGCCGGGCAGGTACGGCGTCGTCCGGCGCGTCTGCGCGTGCGGGGAGCGCCTGCCCACCCTGCTGCTGCTGGGCAGCCACCGGATGAACGCCTTCTGCGCGCACTGCGAGGCTCCGCTGGCCGAGAGCGTGGGCACCGCCGCGGAGGTGGTGCTCCCGGTGTTCGGCGCGGCCGGCGCCGGCAAGACCCGGCTGATGATCGTCATCATGATGGCGGTCGAGGCGATCGCCGGACGCAGCGGCGCCGCCCTCACCCTGGCCGACGAGGACACCCGGAAATGGGACGCCCAGGCCCGCCGCGAGCTCATCAGGTCGGACAAGGTCGCGAAGACCGGAATCCGGCTTCCCCGCGCCTACTCGCTTTACGTCGAGCCGCGGCGGGGCGGCCGGCGACTCATCCACGTCTTCGACCCGGCCGGCGAGTACTTCAACGAATCCGAACGCCTGCAGGAGCTGCAGTTCCTCACCCTCGCGCGCACCTTCCTGTTCGTCGTCGACCCCCTGTCGGTAGACGCGCTGTGGGCCCGGCTCGACCGCGCCGACCAGAACCGGTACAGCGGCGTCCGGGCCAGGCGCGAACCCGAGTTCGTCTTCGCGCAGACGGTCCAGAACCTCGAGGCGATGGGCGTGCGGACGAAGAAGGCCCGGCTGGTCGTGGTCGTGAGCAAACGCGACCTCGTCAGTCGGATCCTGATCGAGGACGGCGTGGAGGACGGCGAGGAGGCCCTCGTGCGCTGGCTCGACGAGAACCTGCACCAGGGAAACATGCTGCGGTCCATGCGGCACGCGTTCGGCGAGGTTCAGTTCTTTCTCACCACCTCCATCATTTCTGACGACAGCCGGGTCGACGACAGCATCGAGAAACTGACGTCCTGGACGCTCGCGCGACAGGGCCTGCGGCTTTCGGGGTGATATCTCGATGAACACGAGAACGGCAACACCGGACGTCCCCGCGGAGCGGGGGCGGTGAGCTCCGTGGAGATACAGCCGTACCGCCGCTGGCGGCAGGCCCTGTTCTGGATATCCATGCCCCTGGGCGGGCTGGCGATCCTCGTGATCGTGGGTCTCGGCGCGACGGTCGTGGCCGCGAACCGCCCGAGCGACAACCACAGCCGGTCGAGCTACTCGGGCCCCACCGGCACCTACACGGACATCACCACCCGGGCGTCGGTCTCGGCCAGCCGAACCGCTCCCCCGGCCCTGGACGGCGCGGGCGCGACGATCAGCTACGACGCGACGAACATGGTCGACGGGACCCCGTCGACCGCCTGGCGCGCGCCGGGCGACGCCACGGATGTCGCCATCGTGTTCACGCTGCCCGAACCGGTGCGGCTCGCCGCCGTCGGCCTCGTTCCCGGCTACGCCAAGCAGGACCCCGCCACCGGCGTCGACCGCTTCACCCAGAACAGGCGTATCTCCCGGGCGCGATGGGTCTTCGAGGACGGGACCTCCGTCGAGCAGGTATTCCAGGACACCGCAAGAATGCAGAGAACGTCGGTGGACGTGGTGACGGGACGCATCCTCCTTCAGGTCCTCGCGACCGTCCCCGGCAGCCCCGACTTCGACTTCACAGCCGTGTCGGACACCCAGATCGTCGCGTCATCCTGAACAGCGCAGAGAACTGACCAGCTGTGACACCGCAAAGGGTAACTGCAGTGCGTGGTAAGCGGGATTCGGGAGGGCGGGGCTGATGGCCGGGCAGATGACGGTGATTCGGACCGCGGCTGTGCCCTGCGCGGAGGTCGACGAGGCGGTCGCCGAGGACGAACGGGCGCTCGGAGCCGCGACCGACCTCGTGGCGAGGATCGCGGCGGCCCAGAACCTCACCATCTCCCTGCAGTCGCGCTTCCACTGCCATCGGGATCTCGCGGACCTCGACCGGGCCATCGAAGTGATCAACGAAATCGGCCGGGATGTCGACACGGCTCATCCCGGCCGGCTCATGCTCGACGCCCAGATGATGTCCTGTCTGATCACATCCACCCGGCTGGAGGATGCCAGGCGGGCGCGAGAGCTCGGAGCGCGGCTGTACCGTCTGGCGGGCCAGCTGGGCGAGATAAGGGCGGGTGTCGCCGTCATGCTGGGCATGGCCGCCATGGTCTGCTTCCGGCACACGTCCTCCGTCGAGGACGCCGAGGAGTTCGTCGTCCTCCTCGAGGAGGCGGTCGGCGGCGTTCCGGCCAGCTCGCCGTCCAAGCTGATCGTCCAGGGCGCACTGATCGCCGCGCTGTCCGTGCGGTACCGGCTCAGCCCGAACCGCGAACGGGATCTGGACCGTGCGGTCGAGATCTTCGACGAGCTCGACCCGGCAGCGAGCGGCGGAGACAAAGAGGGAGTCGTCCGCTTCGCCTGCGGCGCGCTGGTCGACGGCCTCGTCGACCGGCACGAACGGCACCACGACCCGGCCGACCTGCGGACCGCGCGGCGAATCCAGGACTACATGCCGGTCGGTGAGGCGAGTGGTGGCCTGACGGAGAGCCCCGCGGCGTGGCATCCTCAGGCCTTCCGGCACTACTCCTCGTTTCGGCAGACGCAGGACCCCCAGTTCCTCGATCAGGCTATCGAGGAGCAGGACCGCGCGATGAGCGACCCGAGCCGGTCCGGCAAGCAACGCGCGAGTTACGCCTACATGCTCGCGATCTGCTGTTTCACGCGTTTTCTCCTCTACCGGGGCCGCCGGTTCGGGGATCTGAACCGGGCCATCGACCTCGTCCGCGAGGCACGCCAGGACTGGCGCGACTTCACCCTCGTCCACAGTTCCGCGCAGCTGCTCGCCCGTTTCCTCATCCAGCGCCACATGAGCCTCGGACGCCCGGCCGATCTCCGCGAGGCCCGCGTCGTGCTGGAGTCGGCGCTGCGGACCGGAGAGGTGGAGAACCGGACGAAGTCCTCGATCCTGATGCTGCTGGCCTACTGCGAGGCGGTCCGGGCCGAGCGCGACGGCGACGACGAGGCCGCGGACCGGTCGATGGACCGCTTCGAGGAGCTCACCCGCCTGATGCCGGAAGGGTCGATGGAGGCGATGGCGGTGCAGACGACACTCGCCAACGCGTTGCAGTCCAAGGCGTCCGCGAGCCAGCTTCCCGAGGACGCCACCCGGGCGTACCGGGCGTCGCGCGCGGTGTGCTCGCACGCGGGCGCGAGTCCCCTGGCGACGGTGCCGTGCGCCGAGGGCTGGGGCCATCTCGGCTGGCGGCGGCAGGACTACGCGGAGGTGGCGGAGGCGTACGGGCACGCGGTCACGGGCCTGCAGGCCATCTCCGTTCTTTACCCGCGGCGCGAGGACAAGCAGGACTGGCTGGGCCGCGCCGGGTCGATGGCCGCGCGCGCGGCGTTCGCGCTGGCCCGCCTCAACCGGGCCGAGGAGGCGGTCGAGGTGCTCGAGGCGGGACGGGCCGTCCTGCTTTCGGAGGCCCTGGACCGCCAGCGGGTGGACCTGGACCGGCTGGGCGCGGTCGGTCACGGCGAGCTGCGGGAGCGGTACGAGCGCGCCGCGGCCCGCGGCGCCGAGGCCGAGCGCAGCTTCGAGCCCGACTTCGACATGGAGTACGTCCCGGTGTTCGATCCCACCCTGCGGGATCCCGAGGCGCCACTGCGCGAGCTGGCCACCGAGCTCGGTGACGCCCGCGAGGAGCTGCGGCGGGTGGTGGGCGAGATCAGGTCCGTGCCGGGCTACGAGTCCTTCCTCCTCCCTCCCTCGTTCGCCGACGTCCAGAGGGTCACGCGGGCCGACCGGGTCCCGTTGGTCTACCTGGCGGCCACGCCACGGGGCGGCCTCGCCCTCGTCGTCACCGCGTCGAAGGTGACCCCCGTGGAAGTGGTGTGGCTGCCCGAGCTGACTCTGGCCAGCCAGCGCAGGTGGGTAGGGCGGTGCGTCCAGGCCGCCGAGGAGGACGACCTCGACGCTTACGAGGAGGCGTCCCGATGGCTCGGCCGGGCGGTGATGGACCCGGTACTCAGGCTGCTCGCGCCGTACCGGCGGGCCGTGCTCATGCCCGGCGGCCTGCTGGGCTCCGCGCCGCTGCACGCGGCGAGGCTGGCGGAGACCGTCGGCGGCGCGGGCACCTACGCGCTCGACCGGCTCACCCTCGTCTACGCGCCCAGTGTCCGCGCGCTCGCCGCCACCCGGATCGCGCCGGGCCCGGCCCGCTCGGGTGATCTGCTGCTCGCCGTGGCGGACCCGGCCTCCTCGGGTGCCGACCCGCTGCCGGGTGCCCAGGTCGAGACCGACATCGTCGCGGCCCATTTCGGCCCCGAGGCCCAGGTCCTGCGCGCCGGACAGGCAACCCGGGCGAGAGTGCTCGCGGCGATGTCCGGATCCGACGTGCTGCACTTCGCCTGCCACGGGGTGGCCGAGCCGATGGATCCGCTCAGCAACCGGCTTCTGCTCGTCGGCGACCAGTCGATGACGTTGCGGGACATCGGCGGGCTCGACCGGATGAGCCCCCGGCTGACCGTGCTGTCGGCCTGCCAGACGGCCGTCATCGGTGACGACCTGCCGGACGAGTTCGTCAGCCTCGCCACCGGCCTGCTGCAGGCCGGATCGCCGGGCGTGGTGGCCACGCAGTGGTCGGTGGACGACGTCGCCAGCGCCGCCCTGATGGCCCGCTTCTACCAGCTCTGGCGGGATGACGGAGTGGAAACGGCGGAGGCCCTGCGGCGGGCGCAGCTCTGGGTGCGCCGGACGACGAACGGCGAGAAGGTCCGCGAGTTCCCGGATCTCCTCCGCATACCCGACTACGGTCCGCCGACCGACGCCTCGCCGGCCGTTCGCCATGCCTGGGAGACCCGACGGGCCCACGAGCATCCCGTCTACTGGGCCGCGTTCACCTTTCTCGGCAGATAGGTCATCCCACGGCGAACCGCACCGCGGTCACGGACACGGACACGGACACGCCAATAGATCCATCAGTTGAAATTATTCAACCCGCATCGCCCCGGAAATTCCACTAGCATTTCATTGTAAGCCCCGCGTCTGGCGGCGGTCCCAGTTTCTCCATCTCGGGCAAACAGGCCTGACCATGGCAGCCCTCGCTCCCGCCAGAACGCGGCCCGGTTCCCGCATGTCAGTACCTTTCCGAGATCCGCGCCTCGCTCCTGGCAAATCCTCACCGGGCACCGCCGGTCGCGACCGAGTTCTGAATTCAGCTCGCCGAGCCGAACTCCGAAGGAAACGACATGAGTCACGCACTTCACCATGCCCTTGAGCCGAGTGCCGAATACAATGTCGACCTGACGGTAACTGCCGGGCGCTGGCCCGACGGGCTGGCCGGGAACGTCTTCGTCATCGGGCCGTCGCAGCCGACCGCCGTCGACTTCATGTTCGCCGGGCCGGGCCTGCTCACCCATGTGGACCTCGAGACCAGGCACTGGCGGACGAAGCGGGTCGTCACGCCCGACCTGGCTCTTCTCGGCGGCCTCAGCCGGGCGTTGCCACCGGCCGAGCTGGCGGGACTGACCGCCGGCGGACGGCCGTCCCTGACGAACGTGTCGCCGCACTTCTTCGGCGACCGGCTACTGCTCACCGGGCTGAGCCAGCGGCCGGTCGAGTTCGACCCGGCGACGTTGGAGTTCAAGACGTTTCTCGGCGGGGTCAGCGAATACCCCGAGGTCGTCGCGCATCCCCTGTTCCCCGGTGTGCGGACGGCGGCGCACCCGGTCGAGGACCTCGACGACAGTTGCATGTGGTGGTGCAACACGAACCTCCGTCCCCGGGGTTCGTCCACCTCCGACATGGAGGGACCCATGTGGGTGGTGCGCTGGGACGGGCACGGCGACGTCGAGACGTGGCACGTGCCCGGCGCGCACCTGACCCAGGGCGTGCACGAGATGACAGTGACCCAGGACTACGTGATCTTCACGGAGATCGGGTTCCAGCCCGAGCCCGGCACCGTCGCCGGACGTGGCCGCACCAAACCGCATCTGCCCTTCACCGACATCTATCTGGTGGCCAAGCGCGACCTCACCGTCGCCCGGCGGGGCCGCAGCGTGCCGGTGACCCACGCCCGCGTCCCACGCGAGTCGTTCCACCACTTCGCCGACTACCGCCAGGACGGCGACGACGTCACGATGTACCTCGCTCATTCGAACGGCTGGGATCTCAACTACGCGCTCACCGATGCCGACAGCGTCTGGGGAACCGGATCCGGCCTCGCCAAGGGCCTGCACGGCTTCGTCTCCGCCCCGGTGGACGCTTCACCGGTCGGCCGCTACGTGATCGACGGCCGAACCGGTGAGGTCAGGGACAGCCGTGTCTTCCTGGACGCGGAACGCCACTGGGCCACGCTTCTCTATGGCCGTGACATGCGGCGGCCGGGGCTCGAGCGCGGCCGCTACCTGTGGCAGTCGTACTGGGGATGCGACACCGAGATGCTGGCGACCCGGATCGTCGAGATGTACCGGGATCACCCCTATCGCGTTGTCCCGGTGGACCAGTTGCCGTCACGGGAGATCCCGTCGTCCCTGGTGTGCATTGACCTGGAGACGATGACCGAACAGTCGGCCTGGTCATTCCCCGCCGGCACCACCAGCGAGTCACCCGTGTTCGTTCCCGACCTCGCGGGCGGCCCCGGCTGGGCGGTCATCTTTGTTCACTACTCCGACCGGACCGAACTTCAGGTGTTCGACGCCCTGTCTCTCGGCGCGGGGCCCGTCGCCGTCGCCACCGCCGAGGGCCTCAAACTGTCCGTCCAGTTCCACTCCGCGTATCTGCCCAGCATCCGTCTACGTGACACGGGCTATGAACGTTCGTTCGCGGCCGACCTCGGCGACGGCTGGCGGGATTTCTCGCCGTCCGCCCGCGGTGTGATCAGTAAGGTGCTCGAGCAGTACGGCTGAGCGGAGGTTCGGTCTCGATCCCGCCGAGCTGCCCGCCCACCTTGCCGAACGTGGCCTGACGCTGGTCTCGGATCGGTCCGCGGGATCAGTCCGCGCGCGATGCCGCCGCACATTATCTCGAACCATTCGGTCGGCACGAGCCGGCAGCCGCCTTCTATCGCATCGCGGCGGCACGGGTAGTCGGCCACCAGGCCTGACCAGGCTGCGCCTGGCGCGCGTCTTTACGAGGGCGGCAGGCGATCGCCACGGCCGCGTCATGCGCCGCCCGCATTGTGCGGGCAATCAGCTGGGTCACGTTTCCTTTTGTGGCTAAGATACTGATCTTGTGAGCTGGGCGGCGACACCGGTCGGGCGGGGTGTGCGTGCCTCGACGGTGGCCGGGTTGGCGGTCGCTCTCGCCGTTCTCTCGCACGTGGCGGCCTGCGGTGAGCTGCCGAGCTCGCCCGTGACCGCCTGCGGTGGTGCCCTCGCGGCCCGCGTGTGCTGGGGCAACGCCGCCCGGCGGATGTCGCCGCGGCGTATCGCGGGTCTGGTGGCCAGCGTCCAGGCCGGCCTGCATCTGGCATTCGCCATGACCGTGCCGCCGGAGCCCGGGGCGAACACCCATCACGGCTTCTCGACCGGGACCGCGAGCACGGCTCACGGCGCCACGGGAATCGACCTCCTGCCCGGCGGGCCCAGGATGGCGCTGGCGCACGTCGGCGCCGCGCTGCTGCTGGCATGGTGGCTCTCCGCCGGAGAACGACTGCTGTGGCGGGCCGCGCGTGGGGTCGCGGTGGTGGCGCGCCGGGCGGTCGGCCACCTGCGCCGCCGGCGACGTCCGGCTGTGGTCTGCCCGCTGCCCGCCCGCACGGAGCCGCGGCGGCGGCCTCCGGCGCGCCGGGCCCCGCAGCTGGCCCAGCTTGTTCATCTGGTCGTTCGCAGAGGTCCACCGAACCTGCTTCCGGCCTGATCAGCACCGCCAGAGCCGTCCGTCGCGCACAGGCCGGACGGCCTGTTCGCGATGCCCGGATCCGGCCTGTCGCCACCCGTCCGCATCTGACGCGGCACGGGATCCGACCGCGGCCACTGCCCGTGTGCGACGCCGCGGCGGTGCCGCATGTCCTCGACAAGCCTGTTCGGAGAACCCCTGTGACCACGATCGACCAGGCGGGGCTGCCCCCCGACGACCAGACCACCCCTCCCACCGACGCGTCCGTACCCGACCCGTCGTCCCCTGGCCCCTCGTTCCCTGGCACGTCGTCCACCGACACGTCGAGTTACCCGCCCGTGTCGACGTCCGGTGGAGGGCGGCGGCTGCTGCTGCGGCTGCACTTCTACGCCGGGGTGCTGGTCGCGCCGTTCCTGGTGGTCGCCGCGCTCACCGGTCTCGCGTACACGATCACCCCGCAGCTCGACCGGCTGGTCTACGCGGACGAGCTCTACGTCGACCAGGCCGGCCCGGCGCCGCGGCCCCTCGCCGAGCAGATCAACGCCGCGCTCGACGCCCATCCCGAAGGCACCTTCAGCTCGGTGCTCACCGGAGACGCGCCCGACCGGACCACCCGGGTGGTCCTGAACGTCCCCGACCTGGGCGACAGGCAGCGCACCGTCTACGTCGACCCGTACACGAGCCGGGTCCAGGGCGAGCTGACCACCTGGTGGGGCAGCACGCCGCTCACCACCTGGCTGGACGACCTGCACCGCAACCTGCATCTCGGCGCGTTCGGCCGGCATTACTCGGAGGTCGCGGCGAGCTGGCTGTGGATCATCGCCCTCGGTGGCCTGGTGCTGTGGCTGGGCCGGCGCCGGCGGGCCCGCCGGGTGCGCCGGGTCCTGTTGCCCGACCTCACCGCCCGCGGGCGACGACGCACGATGGCCTGGCATGGGAGCCTCGGCGTCTGGCTGCTCATCGGCCTGCTGTTCCTGTCCGCAACCGGTCTGACCTGGTCTCGCTACGCCGGGGCGCACTTCTCCTCCGCCCTGGACGCCGCCGACAGTCACACCCCCGATCTCGACACCGCCCTGCCCCAGGCTGCCCCCGCGGGCGGCAACCGTGGGATCGGTGGGAGCAGCGGGATCGGTGGAGAACACGAGGGCCACACCATCGCCGGTGCCACCGAGACCAGTTCCTCGGACGCGGCAGGTGTGGACAAGGTGGACCGGATCATCGCCGCCGCGCGCGGGGCGGGCCTCGACGGACCCGTTGAGATCACACCACCGGCCGAGGCCGGCACGGCGTGGACTGTGGCCCAGACCGACCGGCGCTGGCCGGTACGACTCGACCAGGTGGCGGTCGACCCGGCTGACGCCAGGGTGGTCAACGAGGTGCGCTGGGAGAGCTGGCCGTTGCTCGCGCAGCTCACCAAGATCGGCATCGCCGCGCACATGGGCGAGCTGTTCGGGGTGGCCAACCAGATCCTGCTGGCCAGCCTCGCGGGCGGCCTGGTCTGCGTGATCGTCTGGGGCTACCGGATGTGGTGGCAGCGCCGTCCCACCCGAGCGGACCATGCAGGCATCGTCGGCCCGGCCCCCACCCGGGGCACCTGGCGGCGGGTACCCAGGCCCGCGCTGGTCGCCCTGGTCCTGGTCACCGCCGCGGTCGGCTGGGCGCTGCCCGTGCTCGGAGTGACTCTCCTGGCCTTCCTCGCCCTCGACGCGACCGCCGGGCTGGTTCGCGGCCGGCGCCGCCAACGGACGGACGGGAGCCCCACCCAACCGGCGTGACAGGCATCAGACCAACGTGACGTCCACCCGCTGCGCCGGAAAGCCGGGCAGCGGGTGGACCTGCGCGGACCGACGGCGGAGTGACGGCGGAGTGACAGTGGTCGGGAACATCTGGCTTCGACTTACCGTCCCCCCGAAAAGCTATAGATCAGCAACAGGCATGGCCTTTCGATCCCACGGGCCCATCTTTGAGATGATCCGGGAACCGGATCATCCGATCCTTGATCATGACGGTGGCACGGGAGATCAGGCATGACGAACAACACTCCCGGTAAGGGGCGCTGGCGGAAGTTGATGGACGAGATCCCGACCGTTGATCTTCGGACCGACCTTCCGCATTCCGCCCGCATGTACGACTACTACCTCGGTGGGAAAGACAATTTCCCCGCCGACCGGGCCGCCGCGGACCAGGCTCTCCATGCCTTCCCCGGACTGCAGGTGACCGCGCGCCAGAACCGGGCGTTCCTCATCCGGGCCACCCGCCACCTTGCCGGTGAGCTCGGAATACGCCAGTTCCTGGACATCGGCACCGGCATTCCCACCAGCCCGAACCTCCACGAGGTCGCGCAGGGGATCACCCCCGAGGCAAGAGTGGTGTACGCGGACAACGACCCGATCGTGCTCACCCACGCCCGCGCCCTGCTGACCAGCAGCCCACAGGGGCGCACCGCCTACCTCGACGCCGACATCCGCGACCCGGCCCGGATCCTGCGCGCACCGGAACTGCTTGACACCCTCGACCTGACACAACCGGTCGCGCTGTCCCTCGTCGCGATCTTCCACTTCATTCCGGATTCCGACGACCCCTACGGCATCGTCGGCACCCTCATGGACGCCCTTCCCGCCGGCAGCACCCTGACGCTCACCCACGTCACACCCGACTTCGCCCCGCAGGAGGTGGAACGGCTCGCCGAGATCTACCGGAAGCAGGGAATCCCCGCCCGGCCACGTACCCACTCCGAGGTCGTCCGCTTCTTCGACGGTCTGGACCTCGTCGACCCCGGGGTGCAGCTCCTGCACCGCTGGCGCCCCGACGACGACACGCCAACCGGCCTGACCGACGCCGAGGTCGGCGGATACGGGGCCATCGCCCGCAAAGCCTGACACCCGGCGAGCAGCGAGAGGAGATGGCCGTGGAGACGGGCCCGGATCCCGGCGGTCGGCCCAGAAGCGGTCATCGAGAACGACGGCGGTGCGCGACGGACAGGCCGGCCGAGTCGACCGTGTTGTCAGGCGAAGAGCTTCTGGCCCCAGTACTGTCCTGGCTGGACGCCCGGCGGGCAGGCGTACAGGCCGCTGCCGACGTGCTGGATGTATTCGTTGAGCGCGTCGTTGGACCTGCCGGCCAGTGATTTCTGAATTGTGACGAACTGGGTCCGCGGGTCCCGCTGGTAGGCGATGAAGAACAGCCCGGCGTCGAGGCGGCCGAGGTTGTCGGTGCCGTTGGTGAAGGAGTAGCCACGGCGCAGGATCACGGCGCCGTTGTTCTGGGTCGGGTGGGCGAGCCGTACGTGGGCCTTGGTGTCGACGACCAGCTCTCCGGCGGAGTCCTTCGCCGCGAAGTCCAACGGGTCGAACTCGTCCTGTTGGCCGAGCGGAGCTCCGCTTCCCTTGGTGCGGCCGATGACCCGTTCCTGCTCGGTGAGCGGGGTGCTGTCCCAGGGCTCGATGAGCATGCGGATGCGGCGGCTGACGAGATAGCTGCCGCCGGTCATCCAGTCCGGCGCGTCGCCGGGCTGGACCCAGACGTGGGTGTTCATGGTGGGCGTGTCCTCGGCCCTGATGTTGGCGGTGCCGTCCTTGAAGCCCATCATGTTGCGCGGGGTGATCTGGTCGGTCGAGGTGGAGCTGGTGCGGCCGAACCCGAGCTGGGAATAGCGCACCGAGGCGGTGCCCCGGGCGAGACGGGCCAGGTTGCGGATGGCGTGCACGGCCACCTGCGGGTCGTCGGCACAGGCCTGCACGCACAGGTCGCCGTCGCTGGAGGCTGGGTCGAGGGCGTCGCCGGGGAAGGCAGGCAGGTCGGCGAGCTGCGCCGGTCGCGAAGCGGCGATCCCGAAACGGTCCTTGCCGTTGGCATCGGTGAACAGGCTGGTGCCGAAGCCGAGTGTGAGGGTCAGCCGGGCGGGCGACAGCCCCAGCGCCTCACCGGTGTCGTCCGGCGGGGAGCCGGGCGCACCGGTGACAGCGCCGGTGCCGACGTCCAGCCCGGCGGTCATCCTGGACGCCGCGTTGGTCCAGGCGGTGAGCAGCGCGATCAGGTCGTCGCGGGTGGCCGCCGGGCTGAGGTCGAAGGCGGCGAAGTGCAGCCTGTCCTGTACCGGGGTGACGATTCCGGCCTGGTTCGAACCGAAGAACGGAACCCTCTGGCCCGACCCCGGCGACTCCTCCTCCGAGTTGGAGGCGACGAAGCCGGCGGCGGTGCCGCCCGCGCCGACAGCCGCGGCGCCACCGAGGAACGCGACCATGCGGCGACGACTGAAACCGCGTGCCGCGGGCGCCGGCTGGCTCCCGCGGCCGCTGCGCGGGCCATCGGCGTCGGCGTCGCCAGCGGCGCCGGCGCCGCTGGCGGTGACGGCGGTGACGGCGGTGGTGGGGTCCTCGGTGGCGACGGCGTCCGGGCCGCTGGGATCAGGCAGTCGGCTCACTTGCTGGTCACGACTCCGGCGATCTGTCCGATGGGCTCGGAGATGGCGTCGACCTCGACGGCGAGGGCCTTGACCTCGTCCTGGGTGAGGCTGTCGTAGGAGATGTACGGGCTGCCGGGGATGTAGCCGCTGTCCCCCGGCTTGGCCAGGTGCTTGTCGAGCAGGCTGACCAGCACGGGGAAGCGCTTGTCGAGCGTCGCCACCAGCTCCGGGTCCTTCTCCTGCAGGGCCGGGCGCAGCGCGCTGTAGACGTACTTGGCGCCGTCGACGTTGCCGGCGAAGTCGACCAGGTCGATGCGGGAGTAGCGCTCCTCCTCACCGGTGACCTTCGACGCGGCGACCTCGTCGAGCAACGACTTCGCCCCGTTGGCCATGACCAGCGGCGTGAGCTCCACGGTCTTGATCAGCTCGTTGAGCTTGCCGACGTTCGTGGTCAGTGCCGTGGCGAGCGGCTGGGTTCCGTCCAGGGTGTTCCCCTCGAACAGCTTCTGCTCGATCGCGTGGAAGCCGACGAACGGGGTGTCGGGCGTGGCGTCGTCGATGCGCATGTCGATGAGCGGGTCGAGGTCGCCGAAGGACTCCGCGATCGGCTCGATGCGCTCATAGTGCAGTCGGACGTTCGGGTAGGCCTCTTTGGCCTTGGCCAGGTCACCCGAGTTGATCGCCTCGACGAACCCCGCGGTGGTGTCGACCAGCGCCTGGGTCTCGGACCCGACGTACGTCTTGTACGAGGTGACCGCGGTCTGCAGGTTCTGGTCGAGCGTCTGCGGCGGCGCGGCCTCGCCGGTAACCGTGAGCGCGGTGCGGATGCCGTCGCCCACCATGCCGGGCTTGCACGCCACCTGGTACCTGCCGGCCGGCAGATCGACGATCAGGTTCCGCTTCGTCGACGGGCCGACGTTCTCGACCTCGCCCATGATCCGGTCGCCGTCGGCGTAGACGTAAACCTCGGTGACCTGCGACGCGGTGTTGGTGACCTCGAAGGTGTGCCGGCCCGCGGGCAGTTCCGCGCTGGCCACCTTGCAGTCCTTGTCACCCGCGTTCACCGCGATCGGTCCCCCGCCGGCGCCGGACGAGCCGGCGTCAGTCGAGTTGTCCGACGAGCAGGCCGCGACCAGGGTAGCGGCCACGACGACAGGACAGGCCAGGCGCATGACGCGGCCGACAGGCGATTTCACCGGTTCTCCTCAAGGTTTCTGGCGATGCGACAGATGGATCAGCCGTAAGTGGCGGCACCCGCCGCCGCGGTGGCCGTCAGCGGCCGTCAGCTGGTAGATCCCGACGGGACGGGCGGCGGCCCACTCGGCTGGCTCGGCTGGCTCGACTCGCTCGGCTGGCCGGACCGGATCCGATGACCGAGGAAAAACAAGGTCATGACCGGGACGATGTAGGCGGCCCAGGCGATCGCCTGGGCGACGGTGGTCTGCGGGGTGAAGTTGAAGACGCCCTTGAGCAGGGACCCGTACCACGACCCTGGTGAGATCTGCTCGCTGACGTCGAAGGCAAGGGTGTTCAGCCCGCCGATGACGCCGCCCTCCTGCAGGTCGTGGATCGCGTAGGCCAGCACCCCGGCCGCGATCACGATCAGGCCGGCGCCCGTCCAGGTGAAGAACCGGGCGAGGTTCAGCCGGACCGACCGCCGGTACAGCAGCCAGGCGAGCACCACCGCGGTCGCGATGCCCAGCGAGAAACCGATCACCGGCTCCGTCGTGCTTCCCGCGGCCTGCACCGCCGACCAGAAGAACAACGCGGTCTCCAGGCCCTCGCGGGCCACCGAGAGGAAGGCCGTGAGGACGACGGCGAAGGTGCCCAGCTCCAGTGCCGAGGAGAGCCGTCCGTCCAGCTCCGCGCGCATACTGCGGGCGGTGCGACGCATCCAGAAGACCATCCCGGTGACGAACACCACCGCGATCGCGGACATCGTGCCGCCGAAGATCTCCTGGCTCCTGAAGTCCGCGAGCAGGCTCGTCGACGTGTACGTCAGCAGCGCCCCGAACGTGACGCTGACAGCGACCGCCAGGGCCACCCCACCGGCGACGACCACCAGCCGGTCCCGTCGGCCAACCTTGACCAGGTAGGCGATCAGGATGCTCACGACCAGCGCGGCCTCGAGGCCTTCACGCAGGCCGATCAGGTAGTTGGCGAACACGACACTTGATCCTCCAGATCAACAACTATCTGGCGATAGTTGTTGAAGGTTAGGCATACCTAATAGTTACCGAAAACGCAAGCCAACTTTCCG
Source organism: Parafrankia sp. Ea1.12 (assembly GCF_900465275.1). Classification (NCBI taxonomy): domain Bacteria; kingdom Bacillati; phylum Actinomycetota; class Actinomycetes; order Frankiales; family Frankiaceae; genus Parafrankia; species Parafrankia sp. Ea1.12. The sequence goes on from NZ_UBIZ01000262.1 coordinate 47,566, forward strand.
CCCGACATCGGGCTGAGCTGGGGCAACGGGCGTGCGGCGGACAGATTGTCCGCTCTGCGTGATGTCACAATCGCTGGGCGGCGCAACACGGCGATGCGCCGCCAGGCAACGAGCGACGGGAGGCACCGTGGCCGGTCGAGCCCGCCCCCGCCCGAGCGGGGGCCTGGAGAGCGAGGTCGTCGCCTGCCTCGCCGCGGCCGACGGGCCGTTGACCGCGGCGCAGGTCCAGGCCGAACTGGGCGATGACCTGGCCTACACGACTATCCTGACGACTCTGACACGTCTGTACGCCAAACAGGCCCTGACCCGCACCCCCCGCGGCCGCGCCTACGCCTACCAGCTGGTCGGCAGCCTGCCCGAAACCCAGGCCGGGCTCACCGCGCGCCAGATGCAGAAGCTGCTCGACGCCGGCGTCGATCGCGCTACGGTGCTGTCCCGGTTCGTCGACAGCCTGGACGAGGACTCCGAACAGATCCTGCGGGACCTGCTCGCCCGACACCCCGAGCCCGACGAGAAGCCGCCGGGACCGGACACCCGGAACCGGAGACCGAGATGACGACGCTCACTCCGGTGTTCCTGCTCGCCCTGGCCCTGTTTCCGGCTGTCGTCGGCCTCGCCGGGAGCAGGGCCGCGGCGGGCGCGGCCCGGTATCTCCCGCCGGCGGCGGCGACCGTGCTCCTCACCACATTCGCGGTGACGGTGTCGGTGGCCGTCGAGACGATGCTGTCGCTGTCCGCGTACCTCGGCACGGTTGATCTTTTTCCCGCGGCGCACCCGCACGACTGGTCGACCCCGATCCTGCGCGCGACGCTGCCGATTCCCCACGCGGCCGGCCTGGCCACAGGGGCGCTGGCGGTCATCCTGCTCGGCCGGACCGGCGTCCACCTCATCCGGGTCGTGGTGGGCGCGCGCCGGACCACGGCCGCGGCCGCGGCGTTGCCCGCGGTGGGCGGACTGGCGATCGTCGACGACACCGCCGCGCACGCCTACGCCGTTCCTGGCCGCAACCGACGCGTCGTCGTCTCCACCGGCATGCTGCGCCTGCTGACCGGGCCGCAGCGTCTGGCGCTGCTCGCACACGAGCAGGCCCACCTGCGTCACCACCACCACCGCTACGTCCAGCTGACCCGCCTCGCCGCCGCGGCCAACCCCCTGACGGCACTGATCGCCCCCGCCGTCGACCATGCGATCGAGCGGTGGGCGGATGCCGCCGCGGTCCGCGCGGTCGGTGACCCGTCCACGGTGGCCCACGCGCTGGGCCGGGCCGCGCTCGGCCGGCCCGCGGCACCGCCCCACCGCCCCGGCGCCGCCCACGATCATCCCCACGGTCTCGGTGCCGCCCACGATCATGTCGTCGACCGGGTGCATGACCTGCTCGATCCGCCGCTCCGCCAGACCCGGGCGGGTGTCCTGCTGGCGGTCGCGACGATGCTGTGCTGGGCCAGCACCGCCGCGGTCGTCCTCTACATCCACGGCGTCATCGAACTGGCCGAAGCCACCGTTGCCCGCTGATCCGCATTCCTGGAACCGTGGGAGCCGCGCGTGCGCCTGGCGGCCGCGGTCTGGCACGGACGCTCGGACCGTGCTCCTGGAACGCGGGTCAGTATGTCCGCCAGCCGCCCGGGTCGAGGCCGCCGGGGATGTCCGCGTCCGGGCCGTAGGGCGTGCGGGAGAACACGAAGGTGCCGATGTCCAGGTGGCTGACCGCGCCGTCCGGTGCGCGGACGACGCGCAGTGTCTCACCCGCGTAGTACCCGTCCAGCCCGGTCCAGGTGCCGTCCGCCTCAGCACGGAAACGGGCGCCACGGCCCGTCTGGCTCTGCGGGATGAGCTCCAGCCCACGGTCGGCGCGCAGATGTAGCAGGTGTGGCGACGGGCCCCAGTGCCACAGGCCGGTGAGCGCCAGAAGCGCTGGATCGACGGCCGGCAGCGGGCGCCACGGGTCCGGGATGCGTGGCTCGTGCTCGCCGACGATGCGGATCAGGTCGGCGGCGATCAGCGCCACCGCCGGCCCAGCGGTCACGTTCGCCAGGACGACGGCGGCGACGTCGTCGCGCTGACTCACCAGAACGGCGGCCAGGAACCCCGGCATCGAGCCGAGGTGGCCGTACAGCAGTCGGCCGTCCTGCCGTCGTAGTTGCAGGCCGAGCCCGTAAGAGGTGGTCCAGCCGTCTGCCTCGTCCGGGCCGGAGGCGGGCTGGCGCATCTCGGCGAGGGTGTCGGCGCTCAGAACGGCCTTGTCGCCCTGCGCCAGGAACGCGGCCCAGCGGGACAGGTCGGCGGCGGTCGACCAGAGCTGACCCGCCGGCGCCATCACACCGGTGTCCTCCAACGGCTCGGGCACCATCACATCCGCCCAGGGATGCACCCCGAAGCCGCCGGCGTGCGGTGCCTGTGGGGAGAGCGTGGTCCGGGTCAGGCCGAGCGGCGCCAGCACCTCCTCGTGCAGCGCGTCGCCCCACGGTTGTCCGCGCAGCCGGCTGACCAGCGCTCCGAGCAGCGCGAACCCGGGGTTCGAGTAGTGGAAGCGGCGGCCCGCCGGATGGCGTACCGCCGGCTCGTGGAGCACGTCGTCGAGCAGTGGCCGCAGCGTTCCAGGCGTGCGTTCCCACCAGGGACCGGGCGGCTCGGACGCGAGGCCCGAGGTGTGGCCGAGCAGCTGGGCGATCGTCAGGGCCCCTGCCCCGGCCCCGGCC
>NZ_UBIZ01000085.1:0-17327 GCF_900465275.1 Parafrankia sp. Ea1.12
GGTGGTGGGGTGGTGCTTGCCGTTTTCCTTGTGGTCCGTGTGACGCGGCGGAGAACCCTACGGGGGGAGGGTATGGGCGTAGGGTTCGGTGGGTATTGGGAACCGTTCGGACGAAAGCATCGCGAGGAGGCGTCGCCATGTCCGTCACCAGCATCGTGACCACTTACAGCGTCACCGGGATGACCTGCGGGCACTGCGCCGCGGCGGTCAGCGAGGAGATCTCGCGGCTGCCTGTGGTGACGTCCGTGGACGCCGACGCTCCCAGTGGCCGGGTGGCCGTGACGAGCACCGGCGAGCTGGACGACGCGGCCGTCCAGGCCGCCGTCGAGGAGGCCGGCTACACCCTGACCGGCCGCCTCTGACCAACGCCCCCGGCCGCGGCCCGAACCTGGCGGCGGCCGGGGGCTGGTGGCGGGGAGGCTAGCGGCGGGAGGCCAGCCGCTCCGCGACCTCGGCCGCCCAGTAGGTGAGGATGATGTCGGCTCCCGCCCGGTGGATGGCGGTAAGCGTCTCCATGATGACCCGGTCGCGGTCGAGCCACCCGTTGGCCGCGGCGGCCTCGACCATCGCGTACTCGCCGGAGACCTGGTAGGCGGCGACCGGGACGTCCACGGAGTCGGCGACCGCGCGCAGGACGTCCAGGTAGGCCAGGGCGGGCTTCACCATCACGGCGTCCGCGCCCTCGGCCAGGTCCAGCTCCACCTCGCGCAGCGCCTCACCGGCCGAGCGGGCTGGATCCTGCTGGTAGCCGGCCCGGTCGCCGAACTGGGGGGCGCACAGGGCGGCCTCCCGGAACGGGCCGTAGAAGGCCGAGGCGTACTTCGCCGAGTAGGCCATGATCGGGATGTCGGTGTGGCCACCGCCGTCCAGCGCGGTGCGGATCGCCGCGACCTGGCCGTCCATCATGCCGCTGGGGGCGATCATCTCGACGCCGGCGGCGGCCTGGGCCAGCGCGATCTCGCCGTAGCGGACGAGGGTCGCGTCGTTGTCGACCTCGCCCGTGGCCGTGAGCAGGCCGCAGTGACCGTGGTCGGTGTACTCGTCCAGGCAGAGGTCGGCCATGATCACCGTGTCGCCGCCGACCTCGGACACGAGGTCGGCGATGGCAAGCTGGACGATGCCGGCCGGGTCGTCGGCGGACGAGCCGCGGGCGTCCTTGTGCTCGGGCACGCCGAACAGGATGATGCCGCCGACGCCGGCCGCGGCCGCCTCGGCCGCCGCCTTGCGCAGCGAGGAACGGGTGTGCTGCACGACGCCGGGCATCGAGGAGATCGGGACCGGCTCGGGCACACCCTCCCGGACGAACATCGGCAGGATGAGGTCGGCGGGATGCAGCCGGACGTCGGCCACCATCCGCCGCAGCGCGGCCCCGCGGCGCAGCCGCCGCGGGCGCGCCACGGGGAAACCGACGGCCGACCGCCCGGGCCCCGCGATCACCGCCGGGAACCCCGGCGCGGCTTGGGCAGCCTGGCGGCGAGCGGGCCGACCTTGCCGAGCTCCTCGCGGTGCTCGGCGGCGAACTCCGCCAGCGACGCGACGAGCGACGGGATCGACGCCTCGGTCGCCTGGACGTCCACCCGCAGGCCGAGCTCCTGGGCGGTCGCGGCCGTCGCCGGGCCGATCACCGCGATGACGGTGGTCTCGTGGGGCTTGCCGGCGATTCCGACCAGGTTGCGCACCGTGGAGGAGGAGGTGAAGACCACCGCGTCGACCCGGCCGCCCTTGAGGGCCTCGCGGATCGGCGCGGGCGGCGGCGCGGCGCGCACCGTCCGGTAGGCGGTGACGTCGTCCACCTGCCAGCCGCGGTCCTTGACGCCGGCGACGAGGGTGTCGGTGGCGATGTCGGCGCGCGGCAGGAGAACCCGGTCGAGCAGGTCGAGCGACTCGTCGAACTCGGGCCAGTCCTCGAGCAGGCCCTCGCTGGACTGCTGGCCGGCGGGCACCAGGTCGGGGCGGATACCGAAGGCGCGCAGCGCGTCCGCGGTGGCCTCGCCGATCGCGGCGACCTTGACGCCGGCGAAGGCGCGGGCGTCCAGGCTGCGCTCCTCGACCTTCTCCTGCACCGCCTTGACGGCGTTCACCGAGGTGAAGGCGACCCACTGGTAGCGGCCGGAGACCAGCCCGGTGATGGCGCGCTCCATCGGCGCGGCCGTCCGCGGCGGCTCGACGGCGATCGTCGGCACCTCCAGCGGACTCGCCCCGTGGGCGCGCAGCGAGTCGGAGAGGATCGCCGCCTGCTCCTTCGTCCGGGGCACCAGCACCGTCCAGCCGAACAGGGCGCGGGTCTCCCACCAGGACAGCTTCGCCCGGGTCGCGACGACCGGGCCGACGGAGATGATGACCTCGTTCGGCGGGTTCGCGGTGGCGTTGAGCATCGGCGCGACGTCGGCCTCGATCCGGTCGAGGGTCGAGGTGACGGTGCGCTGGTCGGTGGTCGTGCCGTCGACGGTGACCGCGACGGGGGTGTCACCGGCGCGGCCGTGCTCGACCAGCGCGGTCGCCACCTTGCCGATCTCGGTGGGGCCGGCGGTGACGATCAGCGTGCCGGGGGCCTGCGCGAGCGCGCCCCAGTCGACGTCGCCCGGTGTGGTGGGCACGCCGAGACCACCGAAGCCGGTAGGGGTGCCCAGGCCGAGGGGCGCGCCGAAGCCGCCGCCTACGCCCAGCGGGCCGCCGCCGAGGCTCGGCATCGACCGGCCGCCGAGGCGGGACGTCCCGAAGGGGGGCGGGGTGAGCGGGCCGACCGGGTCGCCGACGCCGAACGGTGAGGCCGAGGCGACCGAACCCGAGGACGAGAAGACACCCGACGTGCTGGCGAAGGTGACCGGGCTGCCCGGCGCGACACCGGCGTAGGTCGCGACCGCGGCGGAGGTCGAGACACCGGGAACCACCCGGTAGGGGATCTTGGCCTTGGCCAGCGACTGCGCGTCCGCCGCGCCGATCCGGGTCAGCCACGGGTCCGAGGCGTAGAGCCGGACGACCTTGTCCCCGGCCCGTGCCCGGCTGACGACCGCGGCGGTCGCGGCCTCCGCGTCCCGCACCGGCTTCGGGGCGTCGAGGTCACCGATCCGCAGCACCTCGGCCGACAGCGACTCGACCACCTCGGACGGTACGTCCGGGTCGGCGACCACCACGTCGGCAGCGGTGAGAGTCTCCACGGCGAGGACCGTGAGCAGCCCCGGATCACGGGGACCGGCGCCCACAAGCGCGACCGGGGACACGGGCTTCTTGGTACGTCGGGTGGCCATGCTCAGCTTGTTCCCATCAGCGTGTGTGCTCCGGCGGACAACAGCTCGTCCGCGAGGCGCTGCCCGAGCGCCTCCGGGTCGACGGCAGAACCGGTGAGCTCGCGCCGCAGGACCCTGCCTCCATCCGGCGCGGCGACCACCGCCCGCAGGCGGATCTCACCCACGGCGGGCGCATCGTCACCGCCCGCGACCGGGCGTGCGTCGGTACCCGGAAGCACGTGGGCCAGAGCACCTACCGGAGCGGTACAACCGGCCTCGATGCCCGCCAGGAAGGCACGCTCGGCTCGGACCGCGACGGAGGACGTTGCGTCGTCGAGCACAAACCGTAGCAGCTCCGCGAGTCCCTCATCGAAGCCCCGGCCCGCTTCTGGTCCGGTCTGGTCGTGGGCTGGTCCGCCGCCGGCCGGGGTGCGCACGCACTCGATCGCCAGCGCGCCCTGCCCGGGAGCGGGCAGCATCACCTCGGGTGAGATGATCTCGGTGACCGCGTCGAGGCGGTCGAGGCGGTCGAGGCCGGCGTGCGCGAGCACCACCGCATCCACCTCGCCGTCGATGGCCTTCTTGATCCGGGTGTCGACGTTGCCGCGGATCGGGACGACCTCGAAGCCGTGGCCGAGCGCGAGCAGCTGGGCGGCCCGCCGCGGCGACCCCGTCCCGACCCGCGCGCCCGGACCCAGCTCGCTCAGGCGCCGGCCGCTGGGCGAGACGAGGACGTCCCGGGTGTCGGCCCGGCGCGGGACGGCGGCCAGGACGAGTCCGTCCGGGGTGGCCGTCGGCAGGTCCTTGAGCGAGTGGACGGCGAGGTCGATCTCACCGGCGAGCAGGGCGTCACGCAGCGCGCTGACAAAGACGCCCGTTCCACCGATCTGGGTGATCGCCACCTGCGACTGATCACCCGCGGTAACGATCGGGACGAGTTCCACGGGCCGGCTCAGCCGGGTCCGCAGCGTCTCGGCCACTTTCTCGGACTGGGCCCGCGCCAACGCGGAACGCCGGGTGCCCAGTCGCAGCGGCCGCCGCGCCAGGAGCGCGTGTGCTCGTGCCTCGGGCCCTCGGGTCACTGTCACGTTCTCTCCACCAGATCCAGATCAGGGGCGGAGACGATGGCCGGCACGTCACGCGGCAGGTCGAAGAGCTCGCGCAGGGCCTCGGCGTAGGAGTCACCGCCAGGCGCCTCGGCGAGCTGCTGGACGCGCACCGTGGGCGCGTGCAGCAGCTTGTCGACGACCCGCCGCACAGTGCCGGAGACCATGTCCCACTCACGGTTGTCAAGGTCGGGCAGGCGGGTGCGCAGCCGGTCCAGCTCGTCGCGCACCACCGCCGCCGCGTGGGCCCGCAGCGCCACCACGGTCGGGGCGACCCGCTCGGCACGCCGCCGGTCGAGGAACCCGGCCACCTCGGTGGTCACGAGGGCCCGGACGGCCTCCACGTCATGGGCCACCTGCGCCCCGTCCAGGGCGACCCGCAGGGCCTCGATGTCGATCAGGGTCACCCCGGGGAGCTCGCGCACCGCCGGGTCGATGTCGCGCGGCAGCGCGAGGTCGAGGAAGACCAGCGGCCGGGCGCCGCGGCCCGCCAGCGAGGCGCGCACCACGTCGTGGCCGACGACGAGCCCGGAGGCTCCGGTCGACGAGATCACGAGATCCGCGCGGCCGACCTCGTGGGCGATCTCGGCCAGCCCGACCGCGCGGGCGTCGTGCAGATCGGCGACCCGGGCCGCGCGGGCCGCCGTCCGGTTCGCGACGACGACGTCACCGGCGCCGGCCCGGCGCACGGTCTGGGCCGCCAGCGAACCGACCGCGCCGGCCCCGATGATCAGCACCCGGGCCCCGGCGAGCGGGGCGGGGCCCGTCACCTCGACCGGGGCCGTCAGCTCGGGGCGCAGCAGCGCCTCCACCGCGTCACCCGGGTCGCATCCGGGGGACGCGACGGGCGCGACGAGCATGTCCGGCCGGCGGGCCTGCAGGTCGAAGGCGGCCATCCGGACGCCGACCGAGACGATCGAGGCCCCCGCGGCGTCGATGGAGGTCTCGGTGTGGGCCCGCTTGCCGACCCGCAGCGCGGTCTGGAACAGGTTGGCGAGCGTGCCGCTGGTCACCTCGGCAGACTGGGCCAGCCGGAACGCGGCGCGGACCTGGCCGAGGATCTGCGTCTCGCCGACCAGCATCGAGTCGAGGCCGCAGACCACCGAGAAGAGGTGGCTGACGGCGCGGGCCTCATGGTGGACGTACAGGTGCGAGGCGAGATCGGTCAGCGGTACCCCGCACACGCGGCTCAGCTGGTCGGAGATGTCGGCCAGGCCGCCGTGGAAGGTCTCCACCTCGGCGTAGATCTCGGTGCGGTTGCAGGTGGAGAGCAGCACCGCCTCGCTGAGATGATCCGCCGCGACGAGATCGTGCAGCACCTTCGGCGCGTCGTCGGCGGAGACCGCGGCGAGCTCGAGCAGCGAGGTCGGGGCCGTCCGGTGGTTCAGGCCCACCGCGAGCAGGCTCACTCCGCCTCACCCCCGTGAGTGGCGGCCGGCATCGGCACCTCCGGCGCCTGCGCCATCCGTGCCGCCTCCGGCGCCTGCGCCGCCTGTGCCGCCCGCGACTGCCGCGCCACCGGCTGCGCCAGCGGTGAAGGCTGCGCCAAGGGTGACGGTGGCACCATCCGACGGGTCATCCGCACGACCTCACCAGCCTCGTCATCCACGAATCCGCCCGACCCCGGCTGATCGCCGACCACCACGCCCCCCGCGCCGGGGGCCCGGCCTGGCGACGGACGTTTACGCGCTTCGTGAAAGGAGAGAATCTGCAGTTCCAGGGCAAGGTCGACCTTACGCACATCCACTCCCTCGGGCACCGAAAGCACCGTGGGGGCGAAGTTCAGGATGCTGGTCACGCCCGCTGCCACGAGGCGGTCGCAGACGCTCTGCGCCGCGGCCGCCGGCGTGGAGATCACGCCGATGGTCACCTGGCAGTCCTCGATGACCGCCTCCAGCTCGTCGACCGGGCGAACGACGACCTCACCGACCCGCTCACCCACCCTGGACGGATCGGCGTCCACCAATGCCGCGATGCGGAACCCTCGGGCATGGAAGCCGCCGTATCCGGCAAGTGCATGCCCGAGGTTACCCACGCCAACGAGGACGACCGAGCGGTCTTCGGTCAGGCCGAGCTCGGCCGATATGCACTCAAGGAGCACACCCACGTCGTACCCGACTCCGCGCGTGCCGTACGAGCCGAGCTGGGAGAGGTCCTTGCGTACCTTCGCCGACGTCACGCCGGCGGTCGCGGCGAGCGTGTCCGAGGACACCGTGTGCACGCCGCGCTCGCCGAGCGCCGTCAGCACACGGAGGTAGAGGGGCAACCTGGCCACTGTCGCCTCGGGCACCGGCGACCGCCCCGGTACCCGCCCGGCACCCCGCCGAGGTTGACCCATCCGCGGCTCCCGACGTTGCTCGACAGTGCGGGCCGGCGGCACTACCGCCCGATGCCGACCTCTGGGCCGGTCCTGATTCCGACCTCGAAGCCGGCCTCAACGGCGGCCGCGAAGCCGGCCCGGAGGCCGGTGCGGGCCGAACGGGCGCGCCCGACCCGGCGGTCACCGCGGCCGACGACCGCATCTGCGGACCCGTCGAGTCTACGACTTCGTGAAGGGATTCACGAAGTTCCCGATGCGGGGCTCCTGCCGGACCGGCCTGAGCCACCGGACCTGCCGGTCAGCCAGGACCACCGGTCGCCGGCGAGCGCGCGCCGCAGCCGCTGCTCCTCCACCCGCCAGTAGCCGTGCTCCCGGCCGTCGACCAGGATCACCGGGACCCGGTCGCCGTAGGTGTCCGCCGTGCGCGGGTCGGCGTCGACGTCGAGCTCCCGCCAGCCGGCCCCGACATCGGCGCTCACCCGCTCGATCACCTGGCGCGCGTCGTCGCACAGGTGGCAGCCCACCCGGGTGAGCAGGGTGATCCGGACGCCGGGCACCTCGCCCCCGGCGGCACCGTCACCGGCGGGGCTGTCGGCGGTGACGTGGTCACCGGCGACATGCGCGGGAGTCGATGTGGCCCCTTGGGGGCCCTGTTCGCGGTTGGGCCCGGACGTCCCGGCGGCGACCTCGGTCATCTCATCGACGATAGTCCCCCGCCACAGCAGGGATACCGCCCCTGCGAGGCCGCCCCGACGGTCGCCGGTAACCGGGCTCACGGTACGGTTCCCGGTCCCCACCGTCAGCCAACCGGCTACAGCCAGCTACTCGGCGACTATGGTGGAGTCGTTGTCCGGCCATCCTCCGTACCGCGGCCGGCACCGAAGTACTACGCGCCACCATGCCAACACACCAGGTAACCGCGACACGACGGCAGGTCACCAGAGCACCACGGCAGTGACCCGGCCCCACCCCTCGCCCGCGAAGATCGCGACCGCCCGCGACGTCCATGTTCGGGAGCCCGCATGCGCCTGCCCGCGGCACCGGCCACCCTGCCCGCGGGACCGGCGGCGCCACGGTGGGCACTCGCCCCGGCCGCGGCGCGGTCGACCTTCGCCCCGGCGGCGGCGCGCCGGGGCCTCACTCCGGCCGCGGCGCGGTGGGCTCCTGCCGCGGCGGCGCCGTCCCAGTTCGACGACCCGCTGGCCGTCGGCGTCGCCACCCTGCGCGCGGAGATCGCCCGCGCCCGCCGGGCAGGGCTGCTCGGCGTGCTCCCGGTGCTGCTGGGCGCCGCGATGGCCACCGCCCGGACGGCGACCGCTCACTCCATCCGGGTCGAGCCGGTCGGGCCGCACACGGAGGACGTCCGTCCCTTCACCGACGGTCCCGCGGACGGTCTGGGCATGCCCGACCCGCGCAGGGACGCCGATCTCGTCGGTCGGGCGATCCGCGGGGAGCGGGAGGCCTTCGGCCTCATCTACGACCGGTACGCCGAGTTCCTCTACCGCTACGCCTACTACCGCGTCGGCGGCAACCGCGCGGTGGCCGAGGACGTGGTCTCCGAGACGTTCCTACGGGCGCTGACCCGGATCTCGACCTTCGAGTGGCAGGGCCGCGACATCGGGGCCTGGCTGGTCACCATCGCCCGCAACCACATCGTGGACCTCGCCCGCTCGGGCCGGGCCCGGCTGGAGTTCCCGACCGCCGACCTGCTCGCGGCCGCGGACGGCCACCCGGGCGCGGGCGCCGCCGTTCCCGGCCCGGAGGACGCGGTGCTGGCCGCGCTGGACATCCGCGAGGTGCTCGAGGCGCTGGGAACACTCGGGCCGGAGCAGCGGGAGTGCGTGACGCTGCGGTTCCTCGAGGGGCTGTCCGTCCGGGAGACCGCGCGGGCGATGAACAAGAAGGAGGGCGCGGTGCGTGCGCTGCAGCTACGGGCCGTGCGGACGCTGGCCCGGCATCTGCCCACGGCGCGCACCGACTGACCAGCCACATCGGCTGACCAGCCACATCGGCTGACCATTCGCACCAGCTGAGACCATTCGCGTCGACTGACTGTTCGCATCGACTGACTGTTCGCGCCGACTGACCGCGGATGGCCCACCATGCGGTCCCGGCGGCGCCACGGGTCGTAGGCTGACCACACGGCGCGGCACTCGACGCGGCCGGGCAACCAGATTCGCTCCGGATGTCGGCGGGCGTGGCCAGGACCGGGCCGGTCGGCCACCGGCGACGGCGACCGGACCGGCACGGAGATGACCATGAGAGTGCGACGACGCAAGGATCACCTGGGTGGCCGCGAGGCCGCGGAGGCGGCGGCGACGGCCGCGCTGAAGGTGGCTGCCGAGGAAGTGGCCAAGGCCCCGCCGGACGAGTCCGCCGCTGCCTTCTTCGACGTCGACAACACGATGATGGCCGGCGCGTCCATCTTCTACTTCGCCCGCGGGCTGGCCGCCCGCGACTTCTTCGACTCCCGTGACCTGCTGAAGTTCGGCTGGCAGCACGTCAGCTACCGGCTGCGCGGCCTGGAGGACCCGAACGGGATGCGGGACGCCCGGGAGGCGGCCCTGGCGTTCGTCGCCGGACGCAGCGTGACGGACATCGTCCGTTACGGCGAGGAGATCTACGACGAGCGGATGGCCCAGCAGATCTACTCGGGCACCCACGCCCTGGCCCAGCAGCACCTCGACGCCGGGCAGCGGGTCTGGCTGGTCACCGCCACCCCGGTGGAACTCGCCTCGATCATCGCCCGCCGGCTGAGCCTCACCGGCGCGCTGGGTACCGTCAGCGAGGTGGCGGACGGCAAGTACACCGGGCACCTCGTCGGGGAGCCGCTACACGGGCCGGCCAAGGGCGCGGCCGTGCAGGCGCTGGCCGAACGGGAGGGCCTCGACCTGTCCCGCTGCTGGGCCTACTCCGACTCGGTGAACGACCTGCCGATGCTCTCCCTCGTCGGCCATCCCGTGGCCATCAACCCGGACCCGGACCTGCGCGCCGTCGCCAAGGAGCGCGGCTGGCTGATCAAGGACTTCCGGACGGCACGCAAGGCAGCCAAGATCGGCATTCCGACGGCCGCCGGGATCGGTGCCCTCGGCGGCGGCGTCGCTGCCGGCATGGCGCTGCGCCGCCGCTACGGCGGAACCTGACGGTCAGGATGACGCGGGCCCGACGGAGGCCCGTCGGGCCGCGGCGATCAGAAGAACACCGAGCGGCGCTGCATCAGCAGGCCGTACAGCGTGTGCTGGATCGTCTCGCGGATGCGGTCGGTGAGCTCGAAGACGAGCATCGGGTCCTCGGCCGCGGCCTGCGTGTACTCGGTGGTGTCCACCGGCTCACCGAACTCGATGATCCACTTGCTCGGCAGCGGGACGAGCCCCAGCAGCCCCAGCCAGGGGAAGGTCGGCGTGATCGGGAGGTAGGGCAGCCCCAGCAGCCGCGCCAGCGTCCTGGCGTTGCCGACCATCGGGTAGATCTCCTCGGCGCCCACGACCGTGCACGGGACGATCGGCACCCCGGTGCGCAGCGCCGCGGAGACGAACCCGCCGCGACCGAACCGCTGGAGCTTGTAGCGGTCGCTGAACGGCTTGCCGATGCCCTTGAAGCCCTCCGGCCACACCCCGACCAGATGCCCCGCTCCCAGCAGACGCTCGGCGTCCGCCTGGCAGGCGAGGGTGTTGCCGGTCTTGCGGGCCAACGGCGCGAGGAACGGCAGGGCGAACACCAGGTCCGCGGCCAGCATCCGCAGGTGACGGTGGGCCGGGTGGTGGTCGAGAATCGCCAGGGCGGTCATCAGCGCGTCGAGGGGTACCGTCCCCGAGTGGTTCGAGACGACGAGCGCCCCGCCCTTGTCCGGAATGTTCTCCAGGCCCCGGGTCTCGACCCGGAAATAGCTCCGGTAGATCGGGCGTAGCAGCGGCGCCACGATGTGCTCGGTCAGGTCGGGGTCGAAGCCGTGCTCGTCCACCGTGTAGTCCCCGGTGATGCGGCGCCGCAGGAAGGCGAGCAGCTCGGCGAGCACCCGCTCCAGCTCACCGGCGTCCGCGACCGGCTCGGCCGGTGGCCCGACCGCCTCGCCACCAGGATCCGCGCCGCTACCAGGGCCCGCCTTGCCGCCAGGGGCGGTGCCGGTGCCGGTGCCGGCACCGGCACTGCCCGGACCGCCCGCATCACGTGAACGGTCGGCACCGTCGGCACTGTCGGCACCGCGAGAACGGCCGGCGGCGTCAGCACCGCCTGGATGGTCGGCGCCGTTCGGGCCGCTCGAGCCGTTCAGAGCACCGGCACCTCCCCGGCCGGGGAGGACGGCCAGGTCATCGAGGCCGTCGAGGCCCGCCCGCGTTCCGGGCTCGCGCTGGCTGCCGGTGCCGGCCCGGCTGGAACCGGATCGTCCGGAACCAGGCCGGACCGTCCGACTCGCGGCGCCGGTCGCGCGCGCGCTCGTCCCGTTGGGCGAGCGCCTGGTCCCCTCGGGTCGCGGCGGCGGCGGACCGGCCGCCCCCGGGGGACCGGCGCGTCCATCCGGTGGCATCGGCACGTCGGCCCCTCTCCGCGAGCTGGTGTCCCGCTCGCCCATCAGGACGTGCCGAGCAGCCGGCGTCGGGCGAGCACGCCCTGAAGGCCGTGCTCCACCCGCGAGACCAGCTCGTGGTCGATGGTGAACCGCAGTCCGCGGTCCTGGACGAAACTGTCGAACGTCGCGACGGTCGTGTACTGAGGAACGTATCCGAACACCTCTTTGAGCTTGGTGGTGTCCACCGCGCGCCCGTGCGCGAGGAACCCGAGCTGCTCGGAGGAGAAGTCGACGAGCCGCAGCCGGCGGGCGATGTTGCCCAACGACCCGATCGCGGGGAAGGGCACCGGCAGCGCCGGCCGCCCGGCCCGCCGGATCGCCTGCGAGAGCAGGAGCACACCGTCCCCGGCCACATTGAAGGTGCCGGCGTGGGTCTCCCGGGTGGCCTTCAGGAGTACCGCCATCGCGTCGTCGGAGTGCAGCAGCTGAATCCGTGGGTCGAAGCCGAGGACCGTCGGGACCAGCGGAAGGTCGAGGTACCGCGCGAGCGGGCTGTCCACTCGCGGGCCGAGCACGTTCGCCAGGCGCAGCACCGTCACCGCGATGTCGGGGCGCCTCCGGCCGAAGCCTCGGACGTACCCCTCGACCTCGACGGCATCCTTGGCGTAACCGCCGCCGGGAAGGCCGCGCGGTTCCATCTCCTCGGTGAACAGCGCGGGGTCGCGCGGTGACGAACCGTAGATCGACGTCGTCGACTTCACCACCAGTTTCTTCACCCCGGGGGTCTTCTGGCAGGCGGCGAGGAGCTGCATCGTCCCGATGACGTTGATCTCCTTCATCGCCGTGCGCCCGCCGGCGCCGAGCGGCGTGGCGAGCACACTCAGATGCAGGACGGTGTCGATGGCGGCGGTGGAGATGACCTTCGCGATCAGCGGGTTTCGGATGTCCACCCGAACGAACTGGGTCCGGCCGAGATCCGCCGTCGGGGCGATGGTGTCGACCCCGACCACGTCGACGATCTCGGGGTCGCCGGCGAGTGCGGCCGCGACCTCGGCGCCCAGCGGACGCGACACTCCTGTCACAAGCACGCGACGTGGCCTCATGGTCGCCTCCCCGGCATGACCTACCGACTCGGCCAGCGGCCGGCCTCGCGGGGTCATCGTACGCCGCGCACCACCCTCATCGCTGCGTAGCGTCACATCAAGGCACACGGAAAGCTACGGAGAGTAGCAAGACTACGGTCGGCGACGCACGACACGGGATGCCAGTCGTGTCAGACCCGCTCGCGCACCACGCTCCGACGTCAGGCGAGCCCACGCACCGCGCTCACCGGGATCCGGGCGCCGTCCCGGGGGACCTGGGCGACGACGACGGCGTCGCCGCGCCGCAGGCGCAGCACCTCGGCCGCCCGGCCGCAGTTCACCGCGATCATGACCTGGCGCAGCGCGTCCTCGCAGAGCGCGATCTCGCCGGGCGGGACCTCGCCGTAGGTGTGCGCGAAGGGCATGGTGAGCAGCCGACCGTCGGCGCGCACCTCCACCCTGTCCCCGAGCAGGATGCCGGCGGCCTCGAGCTCGGCCCTGGTCATGTTCAACGAGAGGTTCCCGAAGTGGTCCACCGAGAGCACCTCGCCGTGGACGTGGTCGTCGTCCACGTGGCACACCCGTGGCTCCACGACGACCAGCTCCCCCGGGTCGATCCTGGGGCCGACGTCGGCCGGAGGCAGGCCCGTCGCGAGCCGCGCCACGACCGGCGCGTAGACGTCACGGCCACGGAAGACAGCGGTGGGCAGCGGGAGCCAGAGGTCCGGGTTGGAGATCTCGTAGGCCTCCTCGACGCCGCCCAGGGCCTCCCAGCCCAGCGAGGCGACGCCGTTGTCCGGGGCGACGAACGTCGATCCGTCCGCGGCGCGGGCGACGACACCGCGGGTGTAGCCGCTGGCGTCGAGCTGCTCGACGACCACGAGGTGGATTCCCCTCGGCAGGTAGCCGACCGCGCCGACCAGCGTCACGGCCGCCTGGCCGATGTCCTGCGGCGCAATCGAGTGGCACAGGTCGATGACCCGGGCGTCCGGCGCGTGCCGGGCGATGATCCCGTGACAGACGCCGACGCAGGCGCCGTCCACTCCGTAGTCGGACATGAATGTGATCCACGCGCTGCCCATGTGACCCCCTGTGCCCGGACGGCGTCGTTGCCGACCTTGCAACCAGCCTGCCATACGGTCACCAGGACCGCATGGACGAGCACACAGCGCGAAACAGGTCTGTTACTCGGCTGTCCGGGCCGGGACAGCGGCCGCAACGGGCCGACGTGAGCGGGCCTGACCGCGGGAACCGTGGCTTGACGATGGGAACCGTGGCAGCCGGAAGGGACCCGCCGACGACGCGGCGGCACGTCCGGGATCCGCGCCCCTTGTGATCCGTGCCGCCCCGGCGTCCGCCGGCCCGCCGCCGCTACTTCTTGTTACGGCGCTGGACTCGCGTCCGCTTGAGCAGCTTGCGGTGCTTCTTCTTGGCCATACGCTTGCGACGCTTCTTGATTACGGAACCCACGTACCCGACCGATCTGTTGACGAGGTTTTTCCGAGCGAGCCTACCCGCCGGAACCCCCCGGCAAGACGACCGGTGCGGATCCCGGCCGGTGCCGGGACGGCGCTAGGACGCGCCGAGTTCCCGGGAACGCGCCCACGCCGCCTCGACCGCGTCGAGGACGGCCGCCCGTACCCCGCCGCGGTCGAGCTGCCGCAGCGCGGCCACGGTCGTCCCGCCAGGCGAGGTGACCGCCTCCCGCAGCAGCGACGGGTGCTCGCCCGCGGCCCCACCCGCGCCATCCGAGTCACCCGAGTCACCCGAGTCACCCGGGTCGCCGGCGCCGGGGTCGCGCAGCATGCGCGCGGATCCGGCGGCGGTCTGCACGACGAGCTCGGCCGCCAGCGCGCGCGGCAGGCCCAGCAGCACACCGCCCTCGATCATCGCCTCGATCAGGTAGAAGAAATAGGCCGGGCCGCTGCCCGACAGGGCCGTGACCGCGTCAAGCTGGGTCTCCGTCACCCGGACGACGCGACCGACCGGGCGGAGCATCTCCTCGACCGCGGCGACATGCTCGTCGCCGGCACCCGGCCCGGCGCACACCGCGGACATCGCCTCGCCGACGAGCAGCGGCGTGTTCGTCATCACCCGCACGACGGGGGTGCCCGGTGCCAGCCGCTCGGCGACGAACGCCGAGGTGACCCCGGCCGCCACCGAGACGACCAGCGTCCCGGGCGCGACGTGCGGAGCGAGCTGGGCGAGGACCGTGCCCATGTCCTGCGGCTTGGTCGCCAGGACGACGACACCGGCCTTCGCCGCCGCGGCGGCGGGATCCACCACCTCGACGCCGTACCGCCGGGTGATCTCGGCGGCCCGGCCCGGGTCGCGCTCGGCCGCGACGACCTCGGACGGCGTCCGCCCCGCCCGCAGCAGCCCGGACATCAGGGCGCCGCCGAGCCGGCCGGCCCCGACGATCGCGACAACGCTCGAACCCACCACCGAACACTTCCCTTCGCTCCGGTGCCCACCGCATCCGACGGCGACCACGCCGATGAAGGTTATGACCCGGGCTGCTCGGGACGTCCCATCGCTCTCACCAGTCGCGCCCCGCGCCCGGGACCGGGCCGAAAAGCGGGTCGGGCTCGGCGGGCTCGCGCCCGGCGCGCGGATCCCGGACGGGCTCGAGCACGTGGTCCCCGGCGTGGTCGGCGGGGCCGTGCCCGGCTCCGTCGAGACGGTCGAGGCCCTGGTCACGCCCGGGACCCCTGCTCTCCCCGGGCCCCCGCCCGTATGCCGGGCCGTGGCCGTGGGCAGGGCCGTGACCGTTCCCCGGGCCGTGGCCGTACGCCGGCGCATGACTGGGCCCCGGCACGTGACCGTGGCCCGGCACGTGACCCAGGGCCTGGCCGTGGGCGGGGCTGTGCGCAGGGCTGTGGCCGTACGCGGGCGCGTGGCCGGGTGCCGGGCCGGGCCGGTGGCCGGCCGGATGGGCGACCCCGGGCAGGCGGCCGGGCTCGGCGGGATCGGCCGGGCGGCCGGGGCGGTCGCGCCCGGCCCGCGGGCCGGTCCCGTGGGCAGGGGGCGCGCCGGGGTCGAACGTCGAGGGAAGGTGGAGGTTCATGGTGTCGCCGCCCATCGACGCCGCCGGCCCCCGCCGGGGAGCGCCCATGGCCGGGCCAGCGTCCGCGGCCGATCCGGGGCCGCGGTTGAGGGCCGGGTAGGCCGCCCAGTCCGGGATGGGGGTCGGTTCGAACCCACCGGCGTGCGTAGCGCCCACCGCCGGCCCGTGTTCGTACACGGGTGGCCCGTCGGCGCGGTCGTAGACCACCTCGCCGGCCCGGGGCCCGCTCGGGCGCGGAACGGCCGGCATCGGCTGCGAATCCGGATCGTGGGAGTAGCCGGCCCGGGCCGGCCCGGGCCCGGCCGGGCCGCCGCGGCCCGGGTAACCCTCGTCCACCCAGTCGACGTCGCCGTCCGACCAGTCTCCCGGCCGAGGCGGGGCGCCGGCCCGGCCACCGCGCCCGTCCGCCTGCTCGGCGTCGGCGGCGCTCGTGCCGACACCGGCGAGCACCGGCTCCAGCTCGGGCAGCTCCGGCAGCTCGGACAGGTCCCGCTCCCGCGGCTCCCGCGGGCCGGCCTTGGCCGGCACCTGGGCGGGGGCCCCCGCCGGGCCCGCGGCGGCGGCGGGGCGGGCCGGGCCACGCGGGGTGTCCGCCCACTTCGGCCGGCGCGCGATGATGGGCTTCTCGATGAAGCGGTTCGAGAAGTAGGCCGTGATCGTGGTGCAGACTGCGGCGACGACCACCGACGGCCAGAGCCCGATCCGCGGCACGAGCTGGCCGGCGGCGGCCGAGATGAACGGGTAGTGCCACAGGTAGATGCTGTAGGTGATCTTTCCGGTCCAGGCCATCTTCGGCGAGCCGAGCAGCCGCACCCACCGGGCGTCCCGGTTGACGTCGGCGCCGATGATCAGCAGCGCGCCCAGGGCCGCGCTCGGCACGTAGGCCCCGTAGTCGATCCAGTTCGCTTCCGGGAGGTCCTTGTTCGGCCCGAGGAAGGCCAGCAGGAACAGCACGATGCCGGCGGGAAGGCCGAGGGCGGCCAGTCGCCGTCCGCTCGTCCAGCGTTCGACGGCGGCGGCGGTCGCCGCGGAGTGAGCTCCGGTCGAGGCCTTCTTACCGTCGCCCTTCCCGCCGCCGTCCTTCCTGTCGCCGTCCTTCTTGTCGCGGACCACCGGGGTCGCCAGCGCGCGCAGCCGGTTGTCCCGCCAGACCGCGACGAGGCAGCCGATGAGCAGCGGGGCGATGTGGGTGTCGGGCGCGAGGTAGACCCGGCTGCGCGGGGCCCCGTTGGCGGCCATCATGTACGTCCAGCCCATGATCAGGCCGATCGAGGCGATCAGGAACGTCAACAGGTACGGGCGCAGCCGCGCGGAGCGGACGAAGAGCAGGAAGACCCACGGCCAGACCAGGTAGAACTGCTCCTCCATCGACAACGACCAGACGTGGGCCAGCCAGCGCCCGCCGCCCAGCGGGTTCTCGACCTTGTACCAGTTGTTGACGTTGAGGAACGTCGAGAGGGCGCTCTTGATGTAGTCGTCGCGGTATGGGATGTCATCCCACTTGAAGGCGACCGTGATGGCCAGGCCGAGCAGAAGATAGACCCACATCACCGGCATCAGCTTGTACGCGCGCCGGACGAGGAAGCGCCCGATCGAGACGGTGCCCGTGCGGGCCTGCTCGGCCAGCAGCAGGGTCGTGATCAGGAACCCGCTGAGCACGCAGAACATGTCGACGGCCACGTTGCTGGCGTGGATGGCGCCCATGTGACCGGCGAGGATGATGTAGATGCAGATCACGCGCAGACCGTCGAGCGCCGGGTTGTAGGCGAACTTCGCCGCCGCCGTCGCCTCCGCGTCGGTGGGCTGCCGGGTCTCGGCTGGCCCGGCCGGCGGGCGCGGGGTGGGCTTCGCCCGCCTGGCCGCCCCCGGCGGGCCGTCGGTCATCGGAAGCGAACCGGCTCTCACGATCGTGCGTCCCCTCCTCCAGCCAGGGACGCACGTGGCGACCGGGTGTGAGCACCCGGCAGACCCCTGGACCGCCGTCCGGCCGCGGGCCGCCCCGCGGCCGGACGGCGGTC
>NZ_UBIZ01000703.1:0-27277 GCF_900465275.1 Parafrankia sp. Ea1.12
TCCTTCTCCCGCGACACCCGCCCCTCGAACATCCCCACCTCGTCCTTGCGCACCACCACACCCCGGTACGACTCCGGCACCGCCAACGCCCCGAACTCCGCCCGCCGCTCCGGCGAACGCCCCCCACCAGCCATGATCGCTTCGAGGATCCGCTTCATTCTCGATCTACCTCCGGCGTCTGTCGGGTGCCCGGTGGCGGGGCTCCGCCGCCCGGCGTGGTGGACGACCCGCAGGTCGGCGGGCCAGGAGAACTGAGGGGTGTCGGCGTGCCGCGCGACGCGATAGAACTTCTGGGACAACCTTGGAGGGTCGGCGCGCGTCAGACTTTGCGTGACCGCGCCCATGACAGTCGTGGAAGGGTGGCGGCCCGTGCCTGCGCGGAGCGACGCCGCCCGTAGCGCCGTCGCGCGGGACGCCGACGCCGCTCTGACGGCGTTGTACTCCGAGCACTACCGATCCCTCGTCCGTCTCGCGGCACTGCTGCTGGATGACATCGGGTTGTGCGAGGAGGTCGTGCAGGACGCCTACATCCGGGTGCACGGTGCCTGGGGTCGGCTCCAGGACCGGGACAAGGCCCTGGCCTACCTCCGTCAGACGGTGGTCAATCTCGCACGGTCCACCCTCCGGCGTCGACTGGTCGCTCTCAAGCACGCCCCCAAGCCGATGCCCGACGCCGCGAGCGCCGAAGAGGGGGCCTACTCTCTGGTCGAGCGGGCCGCCGTCGTCCAGGCACTGCGGGAGCTGCCCAGACGGCAACGGGAAGCGGTCGTGCTCCGCTACTACGCGGACATGTCGGAGGCTGACGCCGCCGCGGTGATGGGCTGCAGCGTCGGGTCGGTGAAGGCCTACACGTCACGGGGGCTGGCGGCACTGAGCGGCAAGCTGGAGGGCCTGCGGTGAGCAGCGGGCTCGAACCGGAGGAGCTCACCCGCCTGCTGCGGGCGGCGGTGGAGCCCGTGCGGGCGTCCCCCGACGCGCTGCACCGCATCCGGGCCGGGGTGGAGCGCCGCCGCTGGTGGCGCCTGCCGCTGATGGCCACCGGTGGCGTGGCGATGGCCGCCCTGATCGTCCTGGCCATCGTCGCGGTCCGGCCGAAGTCGTCGAACCAGCAGGTCGTCGAGCCTGCCGCACCGCCGCTGGTGTCCTCGGTGCTCTCCGAGACCAGCCGGCCGGCCACCCCGTCCACCGGGGGTCTGGCGGCTCGAACGGCGGCAACGGCGTCCCCGGCTCGACCAGGCCGCCGCGGGCGACGTCCAGCCCGTCGGTGGCGGCGACGACCCCGCCGTCCACCGTGAGCCCGTCGAGCCCGCCCGCGAGCTCGACGCCGGGGCCTGGCGGCTCCGGTGCTGCGGACCTGCCCACCCCCGTTACCCGGCCGGCGGGCGCCAGCGACGTGGACGGGGACGGGATCGGCGACCCGGTCCGGGTCAACGAGACGACCTCGAAGATCGAGGTGACCCTCTCCCGCAGTGGCAGGACCACCAGCGTCGACCTGCCCGGCCTGCAGCTTCCGACGGTTCACGCCGTCGTGGACGCGAACGTCGACGGCTTCGCCGAGATTCTGGTCCGCACCGCGACCCGCGACGGCATCGAGGAGTACACGATGCTCCGCTACGCCGCGCGGGACGTGCTCGCGCCGGTCACCCTCGGCCCCGGAGTGCGCCTGTCCGCCGGCCAGCGCGACAACGCCGGCTTCGGCTGCGACGAGACCGGGATGCGGCTCGTCGCCGGCACGTCGTCGACCGTCGGAACGGACTTCCAGGTCGTCACCACCCCGCTCCAGCTCACCCTGGAGGGGCTGGTCACGGCCGGGCAGGGCACGACCACCCAGATGCCGGCGTCGGGCGCGAACAGCCAGTTCCGGGCATCCTGCGGCGTCTTCTCCTGACCGGTCCGCCCACCGGTCCGTTCTTCCTGACCGGTAGGCCGACGGCCCGTTCGTCCTGACCGCCGCCGTGGTTCGCCGCCGCTCCTCCCGGCCGCCGCTCCTCCGGGCGCGGCGGGCGATGTTCGTCACACAGGGCCGCCCTGGGGCTGTTCCGGCGGGCGGCACCCCCGGCGCGTCCACCAAGATCACGTTATTGTTGCTGGGAGAGTTTTGTTCTCCCCACCCGTCCGGCTGTCGTGGCCGGCGGAACGCGGTCGCGGCACATCGCGGGGGTAGCCTCGCGGCATATCGCGGGGGTAATCGTGCAGGGCCGGTGCCGCGCGAGCCGGTACCCGTGACCTAGGAGGCGTCCATGCCTGGTTCTGTCATCGTGGCCGGTGCGCGCACCCCGATCGGCAAGCTCTCCGGCGCCCTCAAGGACTTCACCGCGGTCGACCTGGGCGGTATCGCCATCCGCGCCGCGCTCGAGCGGGCCGGGCTGGCCGGCGACGCCGTCGACTACGTCATCCTGGGCCAGGTCATCCAGGCCGGCGCCGGACAGGCCGCCGCCCGCCAGGCCGCCGTGAAGGGCGGCATCCCGATGACGGTGCCGTCCACCAGCGTCAACAAGGTGTGCCTGTCGGGCCTGAACGCCATCTCGCTGGCGGACCTCTACATCTCCAGCGGTCAGTACGACGTCATCGTGGCCGGTGGCATGGAGTCGATGACCCGCGCGCCGCACCTGCTGCCCGCGCTGCGTGGCGGCGTCAAGTACGGCGACACCACCCTGACGGACTCGATCGCGGTGGATGCCCTCACCTGCGGGTTCGACCAGGTGTCGATGGGTCTCGCGACAGACCGGTACAACTCCCGCTACGGCATCACCCGCGAGGAGCAGGACGAGTTCAGCGCCCGGTCCCATCAGCGGGCCGCGGCCGCGGCGAAGAACGGCCTGTTCGAGAACGAGATCGTCCCGGTCGAGGTGCCCCAGCGCCGCGGCGACCCGATCGTCGTCAGCGCGGACGAGGGCGTCCGGGCCGAGACGACCGCGGAGAGCTTGGCCAAGCTGCGCCCGGCGTTCGACAAGGCCGGCTCGATCACCGCCGGCTCGGCCTCCCAGATCTCGGACGGCGCGGCCGCGGTCGTCGTGACGAGCCGGGCGAAGGCCGAGGAGCTGGGCCTGCCGATCATCGCCGAGGTGGGCCACCACGGCTACGTGTCCGGCCCGGACTCGTCCCTGCACTCCCAGCCGTCGAACGCGATCCTCGCCGCCCTGGCGAAGGAGAAGCTGACCCCGGCCGACCTCGACCTCGTCGAGATCAACGAGGCGTTCGCGGCCGTCGGCATCCAGTCGATGCGCGAGCTGGGGATCGGCCCGGACATCACCAACGTCAACGGCGGCGCGATCGCGGTCGGCCACCCGGTCGGGATGTCCGGCACCCGGGTCGCGCTCACCCTCCTGCTCGAGCTGCAGCGTCGCGGCGGCGGCATCGGCGCGGCGGCGCTGTGCGGCGGCGGCGGCCAGGGTGACGCCCTGGTGCTGCGCGTTCCGGCGTGAGCTCGGGCTCCGGCGTGAGCGCGGGCTCCGCCGGGGTCGCTCCAGCCGGGCGGGCGCGCGCCGCGCGCCCGAGCCCGGCGGAGCTCACCACCGCCGCCCTGGCCGGTGACCGGCGCGCGGTGGCCCGCCTGATCTCGCTCGTCGAGGACGAATCCGACGCCCTGCGCGAGGTGAGCGCCCTGCTCGCCCCGCACACCGGCCGGGCCCGGGTGATCGGTCTGACCGGGGCTCCCGGGGTGGGGAAGTCGACGTCCACCTCGGCGCTGGTCGGCGCCTTCCGGGCTCGCGGGCTGCGGGTGGGCGTGCTCGCGATCGACCCGAGCTCCCCGTTCACCGGCGGCGCGCTGCTGGGCGACCGGGTCCGGATGGTCGAGCACGCCACCGACCCGGACGTGTTCGTCCGCTCCCTGGCCACCAGGGGCAACCTCGGCGGGCTGTCCTGGGCCACCCCACAGGCGCTGAGGGTCCTCGACGCGGCCGGCTTCGACATCGTGCTGATCGAGACCGTCGGTGTCGGCCAGGCCGAGGTGGATGTCGCCTCGCTGGCCGACACCACGCTGGTCCTGCTCGCCCCGGGCATGGGGGACGGGATCCAGGCGGCCAAGGCCGGCATCATGGAGATCGCCGACATCCTCGTCGTCAACAAGGCCGACCGTCCCGGCGCCGACCACACCTACCGCGACCTCGTCGCCGCCGTCCGGATGGCCGGTGGCAGGGCGGTCGGTGGCACGGCGGCCGGTGGGGAGACGGAAGCCGGCTGGCGGCCCGAGGTCGTGCGACTCGAGGCCGCGACCGGGAAGGGCGTGCCGAAGCTCCTGGACGCGATCGAGCGCCACCACGACTGGCTGCGGGCGTCCGGTGAGCTCGAACGCCGCCGGCTGCACCGCGCGGCCGAGGAGATCTCCCAGATCGCCCTGGCCGGCATGCGGGCCCGGCTGGGCAGGCTCAACGGCGCGGCCCAGCTGGCCGACCTGGCCCGCCAGGTCACCTCCGGCCGCCTCGACCCCTATACCGCGGCCGCCACCCTCCTGGCCGCCATCCCCGACCCCCACCTCCCGCGCTCCGGGTGACGCGACGGTCAGCTGCCAGGGCGGCCAGCTGACAGCCGGCCGCCCTCCAGGCGTCAGGCGGTGGTGAGCTGCGAGGTGGCGGCGATCAGCGAGGTGACGTCCAGCGGCATGCCGAGGACCTGTACGGCGCCCGCCTGGCGCAGGCGGGTCCACTCGTCCGGGTCCACCTCGGTGGTCAGCACCAGGGCGGGGACGGTGCCCGCCACCGGGTCCGCGGCCAGCCGGGGGAGGAGGTCGACCGCGGTCACGTCCGGCAGGTCGCGGTCGAGGAGGACCAGCGACGGGCGGGCCCGCCGGATGGCCTCGACCGCGAGGGCCCCGCGCGGCACGCTGATGGTGTCCGCCCCGAGCGCGCTCGCCAGGGTGTCGCTGACCAGGGCGCGCAGCCCCGGGTCGCCGCTGACATGGACCACACGAAGGCCACCCGGCTCGAGCTGCCCGTCGCCCATGAAGTCGTCCGGGTCATCCTCGGTGTGGTCGTAACGGACGTCCACGGCGTCCAGGACGACCGCGAAGACGCTGCCCACCCCGGGCCTGCTGGCAACCGTCAGAACACCGCCCATCGCCGTCACAAGGGCGTGGGAGAGGGCCAGACCGAGGCCGCTGCCCTCGACTCCGGTGTCCTCGGCCCCGAGGCGCTCGAACGGCCGGAACAGCCGGGACAGCGCGGACGGGGACAGCCCGATCCCGTCGTCCTCCACCTCGATGCGGATCCGTGAACCGGTGACCGGGACCACGCCGACCCGGACGTTGCCGCCCTCCCGGCCGTACTTCAGCGCGTTGCCGACCAGGTTCAGCAGGACCTGCCACAGCCGGCGGCGGTCCGCGTCGGCGATCAGCGGCCGGGCCGGATGGATGATCCGCCGGATCCCGCGGCGCTCGGCCAGCGGCTCGACCAGCTCGACCACGCCCTGGACGATGTCCAGCACGTTCACCGGCCCCTTGTTGATGTCACCGCGCCCGGCGCGCAGCCGCGCCAGGTCGAGGACGTCGTCGATCAGGGCCTGCATGTGGCGGCCGCCGGTGATGATGCGCTCGACGTCCTCGTGCAGGTCGGGCGTGAGCGGTTCGAGCTCGAGGAGCTGGGCGAACCCGAGCATCGCGTTCAGCGGTGTGCGCAGCTCGTGGCCGAGCCGCGCGACGAACTCGTCCTTGGACCGCGACTCGGTCTCGGCGGCCCGGCGGGCACGCGCATCGACGGTGTCGCGGGCGACTATGACCATCCCGCCGGCCGGGTCCAGCCGCGCCGTGACCGTGTACGGCGCGGTCGTGCCGGCCAGGTCGATCAGCGAGACGGTGCCCCGCCACACGCCCGTCCGGGCCAGTGCCTGCGACACCGGGCCGGCGAGCTCGACCCGGCACGCGGGATCGACCACGTCGGACAGGTCGTGCAGGTGCGGCGCCGTGCCGATCCGGTCTCCCACGAACGCGCGCGCGGCCGCGCCGAGTTCGAGGACACGCCCGTCACCGCCGACGACCACCACCAGGTCGGTCAGCGTGTCGAGCAGGGTACTCAGCCCCACCTAAGCCTCGTCTGCCTCGTCATAAGTCTGCATCCACCCCACGGCGGGTCATGGTAGGGCGTACCGTCAGCGCGCGTTGTCCCGGGTTTGGTGAACTCCGGTCAATTCTCACCTAGCATCAACATCCCGTGACGGGTTCGTCGCGAAAAATGGCTCTCCGGTCGGGTGGGCACCCATGGTTCGACTCCGCGTGGAACCAGCACGGACCTCCGTGTCCGCAGCGCGAGGCATGGTAGGCCTGTCCACATGCTTGTTGCCTTCAGCGTCACTCCCATCGGTCTCGGCGAGGACGTCTCGGCTCCGGTCGCCGAGGCGGTCCGGGTCGTACGCGACTCCGGCCTGCCGAACGAGACCAACGCGATGTTCACGATCATCGAGGGCGAGTGGGCCGAGGTGATGGACGTCGTACGGCGGGCCACCGAGGCCGTGGCGGCCCGGTGTGGACGGGTGAGCCTGGTGCTCAAGGCTGATCTACGCGAGGGCGTGAGCGACGCGCTGCACGCCAAGGTCGCCAGCGTCGAGCGCCACCTGGCCGGCGGCTGAGGCCGGGCGCGGGGTCTCCGGGTGTCCGGGTGTTGCCACCGGGGTGACCACGCGCGGAAAAGTGGCCCGGGGGCGTCCTGACCGCGACCGCCGGGTGTAACGATGGAGACATGCAGCGGAGGTCACCTGTCCCACCCGGCTCGCCGCGCAGGGGCGGGCCGGGCAGTATGCCCGACACCCTCGGCGGCCTACGGCTCGCCGGTGCGGTTCCCCTAGACCCGAAGCCGGCCCAGCCGCCGGCGCCCCCGGCCGGCCGGGCCGGCCCCGGCGGCTCTCCCGGCGGCGCGGCGCCCGCCGGTGCCGCCGGCCCGGTCGTGATCGACGTGACCGAGGCGACGTTCGCCGAGGACGTCGTGAACCGTTCCATGCAGGTTCCCGTGGTCATCGACTTCTGGGCCGAGTGGTGCGGGCCGTGCAAGCAGCTCAGCCCCGTCCTGGAGCGCCTCGCCGCCGCCGACGGTGGTCGCTGGGTGCTCGCCAAGGTGGACGTCGACGCCAACCCCGGTCTCGCGCAGGCCGCGGGCGTGCAGGGCATCCCCGCGGTCAAGGCGGTGGTCGGCGGTCGGATCATCGGAGAGTTCACCGGCGCGGTCCCCGAGCGGGAGGTGCGCGGCTGGCTGGACCAGCTCCTGAGCGTCGTCGGGGAGGCGATGGGCGGGCTGCCGGGGGCGGGAGCCGAGGGCGGTCCCGCGCTGCCGCCGAACATCGCCGCCGCGGAGGACGCGATGGCCACCGGCGACCTGGACGCGGCGGCCGCCGCCTACCAGGCCCAGCTCGCCGAGGCCCCCGGGGACGCGGACGCCACCCTCGGCCTGGCCCGGGTGGAGCTGCTGCGGCGGGTGCGCGGCTACGACCCGGCCTGGCTGCGTCAGCGGCTCTCGGAGAACCCCGACGACGTCGAGGCGGCGCTCGCGGTGGCCGACCTGACCATCGCCCAGGGCGACCCGGCCACCGGCCTGGGCCGCCTCGTCGACCTCGTCCGCCGCACCTCGGGCGACGACCGGGAGAAGCTGCGGGCGCATCTGGTCGGGCTGTTCCAGGCGCTGGGCGACGGCGAGCCGGCGGTCGCCCCGGCCCGGCGGGCCCTCGCCGCCGCCCTGTTCTGAGCACGTCTGTCTGACACTGCTGTCACCGCGGAGCCGCGGTGTGCCGCCGGGGAGGCCGAGTCCGACGAGGACCGGTCGCCCCGGCGGGGCCCGGCTGTCAGGCCTCGGGGTCGGACCGCACGCCGTCTGCCGGCTCGCCGGCGGTCAGCTCGTTGTCGGCCTGCCCGTCGGCAGAAGTTCCGTCGCCGGCAGGTCCGCCGTCGGCCGGCTCGTGCACGAACCAGACGGTGCCCAGCGGGGGAAGTGACAGGGCCGCCGAGGCGGGCAGGCCGTGCGACGGGTCCGCCACCGCGGTGATCCCGCCGAGGTTCCCCATGCCGCCGCCGCCGTAGTCGAGCGCGTCGGTGTTGAGCACCTCGCGCCAGCGGCCCGGAAACGGGAAGCCGAGGCGGTAGCCGACCTGGCCGACGCCGGCGAAGTTCGTCACGCACGCCAGCGCCCGCTCGCCGTCCTCACCCCAGCGTACGAACGCGAAGACGTTGTTCTCGGCGTCGCTGGCGTCGATCCACGAGAAGCCGCTCGGATCGGAGTCGCGCTCCCACAGGGCCGGGATCTCCCGGTAGGTGTGGTTGAGGTCGCGGACCAGGCGGGCCACCCCGCCGTGCCCGGCCTCGCCGAGCAGGTGCCAGTCCAGCGAGGTGGCCTCGCTCCACTCGTTGTCCTGGGCGAACTCGCAGCCCATGAACAGCAGCTGCTTGCCGGGGTGCGCCCACATGTAGCCGTAGAGCGCCCGCAGGTTGGCCAGCTGGGCCCGGCGGTCACCCGGCATCTTGCGCAGCAGCGAGCCCTTGCCGTGCACGACCTCGTCGTGGCTGAACGGCAGGACGAAGTTCTCGGAGAACGCGTACATCAGCGAGAACGTCATCTGGTGGTGGTGGTAGGTGCGGAACAGCGGCGCCCGCGACGAGTAGTCGAGGGTGTCGTGCATCCAGCCCATGTTCCACTTGAAGCCGAAGCCGAGGCCCCCGAGGTGGGTCGGGCGGGTCACGCCGGGCCAGGCCGTCGACTCCTCGGCGATCATCATCGCTCCCGGCACCCGCCGGTAGACGGTCGCGTTGACCTCCTGCAGCAGCGAGACGGCCTCCAGGTTCTCCCGGCCGCCGTGCGCGTTGGGCACCCACTCGCCCGAGGGCCGGGAGTAGTCGAGGTAGAGCATCGAGGCGACGGCGTCGACCCGCAGCCCGTCGACGTGGAACTCCTCCAGCCAGTACAGCGCGTTGGCGACGAGGAAGTTGCGCACCTCGGACCGGCCGAAGTCGAAGACGTAGGTGCCCCAGTCGGGCTGCTCGCCGCGGCGCGGGTCGGGGTGCTCGTAGAGCGGGGTGCCGTCGAAGCGGCCCAGCGCGAAGGCGTCCCGGGGGAAGTGGGCGGGCACCCAGTCGACGATCACGCCGATCCCGGCGGCGTGCAGCGCGTCGACGAGGTGCCGGAACTCGTCCGGGCTGCCGAAGCGGGACGTCGGCGCGTAGTACGAGGTGACCTGGTAGCCCCAGGAGCCACCGAACGGGTGCTCGGCAACCGGCAGCATCTCGACGTGGGTGAAGCCGTTCTCGCGCACGTACTCGACGAGCTGCTCGGCCAGCTCGAGGTAGCTCAGGCCGCGCCGCCACGAGGCCAGGTGCACCTCGTAGATGCTGACCGGCGCGGCGTGCCAGGGGATGCTCGCACGCCGCTCGAGCCAGGCCGCGTCGTCCCAGGTGTAGCTCGACTCGTGGACCACGCTGGCGGTGGCCGGGGGCTGCTCGGTGGCGAAGGCAAGCGGGTCCGCCTTCTGCCGCCACACGCCGTCAGAGCCGAGGATCTCGTACTTGTAGCGGGTGCCGGCCCCGATACCGGGGACGAACAGCTCCCAGACGCCCGACGAGCCCAGCGAGCGCATCGGGAAGCCGCGGCCGTCCCAGAAGTCGAAGTCGCCGACCACCCGCACACCGCGGGCGTTCGGCGCCCAGACCGCGAAGCTGACCCCCGCGACTGTCCCGGCGCCGCCGCCCGGCCCGCGGTCGAGGCGGCGCAGGTGCGCGCCCAGGACGTGCCAGAGCCGCTCGTGACGTCCCTCGCCGATCAGGTGCAGGTCGATCTCGCCGAGCGTCGGCAGGTGCTGGTACGGGTCGTCGACCACGTGGGTCGAGTCGGGGTAGGTGACCTCGAACCGGTAGTCGGGGATGCCGCCGGGCACGGCGAGGGCGAAGATCCCACCGCTGTGCAGCCTCGTCATCGGGTGGCGCGTCCCGTCGACGAGGACGGTGACGGCGGTGGCGTCGGGGCGCAGCGCGCGGATGAGTGTCCAGCCCCGGGTGGGGTGCGCGCCGAGCACGCCATGCGGGTCGTGGTGCGCTCCGCCGGCGAGGCGGTCGAGCACCTCCCCGGGCAGTCCCAGCGGGGGCGCGCTCGCCGGGTCCGGTGTGCCGGTCGGTTCCGGGGCACCGGCCGGGCGGGCCGCGGCGGTCGGTTCCGGAGCACCGCTCGGGGCCGCCGGATCCGCGCCACCGGTCCTGTCCGCGCCACCGGTCCTGTCCGTGGCGCCGGTCCTCTCTACAACGCCTGGCCGGTCCACGACGGCGGTGTCGGTGAACCTCGACAGGTTCACCGAGTCAGGGCGCCCGTTCACGGATCCGGTCCGCCTCGTGTCGTCGGGGTCGTCCACTCCGGCCACCTGTCCTTCTCTCGTCGTCGAGATCGCGTCCCACCCAGGCGCCCCCCCGGTGGGTTTCGGCGTGTCGCTCAGGGCGCGGGGAGCGCTGTTCGCTCAGCGCACGGGGCGTTTGTCCACTCAGGGCGCGGGGAGCTCGGTGGGTCGCCCGCCGGTCAACCGTTCGACCGAACGCAGCGGGATGCTGATCCAGCCCGGCCGGTGGCGCGCCTCGTAGAGCACTTCGTACACGGCCTTGTCGAGCTCGAGACCACGCAGGACGGCGCCGCCGTCCCGGGGGTCCGCGCCGGACACCGCGCCGTAGCCGCGGCAGAAGGCGTCCCGGTTGCGGTCGGCCCACTCCAGCGCCCGGTAGGCCAGCGACGGCTCGTCGGAGCGCTCGAGCAGCATCGACTGGGCCGCGTAGTCGAACGACCGGAGCATGCCGGCGATGTCGCGCAGCGGGGATTCGAGCAGGGTCCGCTCGGGCACCGGCCGCGCCGGCTCACCCTCGAAGTCGAACAGCACCCAGCCCGACTCCACCCGCAGCACCTGGCCGAGATGCAGGTCGCCGTGGATGCGCTGGAACGGCGCCGCGTGGTCGGCGCGGCGGACCTCGTCGTAGGCGGTCCGCAGTGCGGCCTCGAACGGCGCGAGCTCCGCCACGGCCGCCAGCGCGGCGTCGAGCCGGCTGTGCAGGTAGTCGGCGACCTCGCCGAGCGCGGCGGCGTCGGCGGGCCGGGTCGGCAGCGCGGCGGCCAGGTCGCGGTGCACCTGGGCGGTCGCGGCGCCCAGCCGCTCGGCCTCGGCGGCGAAGTCGCCGCCCACCTCGTCGGCGTGCAGGTCGCCCTCGGCGTAGAGGTCGCGGACGCTGGCCAGGGCCAGCAGCCAGCCCTCGGCGCCGGTGCGCAGGAAGTCCTGCATGAACGCGAAGGTCGTCGGGACGCCGGAGAGCTGCCCGCTCAGCCAGGCCACCGGCCGGGCCACGTGCTCGCTGCCGGCGCGCGCCAGAACCCGGGTGATCTCCAGATCGGGATTCGTCCCGGGCCACAGGCGGCGGAAGACCTTCAGGATGTAGGCGTCGCCGTAGACGATCGAGGTGTTCGACTGCTCGGCGCCGACCGCGTGCGCGGGCAGGTCGTCCAACGACTCGACCGCCGTCGCGGTCAGCCCCTCGCGGCTCGCGCCCCGGCGCAGGTAGTCCAGCAGAGCGGCGCTTCCGTCGGAGTCGTGCAGGCCGTCGTAGACCAGGCCCACCGACGACTCGCCGATGAGGAACCCCTCGTGGCCGAAGGGGGCGTCCGGCCGGATCACCACCGGGACCTGGTAGTGGTCGGAGAGGCCGCCGTCGTCGTAGCGGACCTCCACCACCAGCAGGTGCATCGCCGCCTTCACCGCCGCGTCGAGGCTGAGGCGGACGTCCTGCCCGACGCGCAGCCTCCCGCCCGGCCGGCCCTTGCCCGCGAACCAGCGCTGCCTGGGCAGCCAGTCCGAGAGCAGGGCCGTGAGCTCGGAGTGGTGGTCCGTCATGCCCGACCTCCCTGCGCGTCACTTTTCACTTCGTCATCGGCGTCGAGCCGCCCCGCCGTGTTCCGCGGCTCTCCTCCGGCCTGGGTGCCGCCCGGGATGTGGAGAACCGCGCGGCACCGGAGGAGTGAATCCTGGCGTCGTCCGGCCCGGAGATCAAGACCGAACCGACCGGGTTCGGCCCGGTTCGGTTCCGCCCGGACACACCGCGCGGGCGACGCCAGCCGTACGGCGCGTCCAGCCGCATGTCCTGACGGCTGTCCTGACGTCTACTGAGTGAATTCCCCCGGATTGGACAGAGCGAACCAGTAGTGTCCGTGACCGGGCAGTGTCAGCAGGTACGGAAGCTCGCCGACCGGTGGGAAATGGACCCGGCCGAGCAGCTCCACCGGCACCAGGCCGGCGAATCTCCGCAGGTCGAGCTCGACGGGCTGGGCGAACCGGGAGAGGTTCGCGACGCAGAGCACCCTGTCGTCACCGAACTCCCGGACATACGCGAAGACCGACGGGTTCGACGCGCCGAGCTCCTCGTAGGTGCCGAGCCCGAAGACGGGATGCCGCTTGCGGACCTCGATCATCCGCCTGGTCCAGGACAGGAACGACGTCGGCATCCGCTGCTCGGCCTCGACGTTCAGTGCCTGGTAGCCGTACACCGGGTCCATGATCACCGGTAGGTACAGCCGGGCCGGGTCGGTTGTCGAGAACCCGGCGTTGCGGTCCGGGGACCACTGCATCGGGGTGCGCACGCCGTCGCGGTCACCGAGATAGATGTTGTCGCCCATACCGATCTCGTCGCCGTAGTAGAGCACGGGACTGCCGGGCAGGGAGAGCAGCAGGGCGGTGAACAGCTCCATCTGGTCGCGGCTGTTGTCCAGCAGCGGGGCGAGGCGTCGGCGGATCCCGATGTTCGCCTTCATACGCGGGTCCTTCGCGTACTCGGCGTACATGTAGTCCCGCTCCTCGTCGGTGACCATCTCCAGGGTCAGCTCGTCGTGGTTGCGCAGGAAGATGCCCCACTGGCAGTTCGGCGGGATCTCCGGGGTCTGCGCCAGGATCTCCGAGATCGGGTAGCGCGACTCCCGCCGCACCGCCATGAAGATGCGCGGCATCAGTGGGAAGTGGAAGGCCATGTGGCACTCGTCGTCGTTGCCGAAGTACTGGACGACGTCCGAGGGCCACTGGTTCGCCTCGGCCAGCATGACCCTGTCGGCGTACTTGGCGTCGATCTCCTTGCGGACCCGGCGCAGGTACTCGTGCGTCTCCGGCAGGTTCTCCCCGTTCGTGCCCTCGCGCACGTACAGGTAGGGAACGGCGTCCAGGCGGAACCCGTCGAGGCCGAGGTCGAGCCAGAAGCGCAGGACCTCCAGCATCGCCTCCTGGACGTCCGGGTTGTCGTAGTTGAGGTCGGGCTGGTGGGAGAAGAACCGGTGCCAGTAGTACTGCCCGCGCACCGGGTCCCAGGTCCAGTTCGACTTCTCGGTGTCGACGAAGATGATCCGGGCGTCGGGGTACTTCTCGTCGGTGTCGGACCAGACGTAGAAGTCGCCGTACGGCCCGTCCGGGTCCGAGCGGGACGCCTGGAACCACGGGTGTGCGTCGGAGGTGTGGTTCATCACCAGGTCGGCGATGATCCGTAGCCCGCGCCGGTGCGCCTCGTCGACGAGGTTGATGAAGTCACCCAGGTCCCCGAACTCGGGGAGGATCTGGAAGTAGTCGCTGATGTCGTACCCGCCGTCGCGCAGCGGCGAGGAGTAGATGGGCAGCAGCCACAGGCAGTCCACGCCGAGCCACTCGAGGTAGTCCAGTTTCGAGACCAGCCCGGCCAGGTCACCGGTGCCGTCGCCGTTGGAGTCGGCGAAGCCGCGGACGAGGACCTCGTAGAACACGGCCCGCTTGAACCACAGTGGGTCCTGGGACGTCCCCGTGTCGCCGCCCTCGGCCGCGGTCTCGCGCAGCGGTTGCTCCGCGAACGGTTCCGACTCGTTCACGGCAGGCGCCGCGCGGTCAGGATGTGGGCGGGCTCGGTCGGCTCCAGGCGGACGTAGTTCTCACGGCCCCACTGGTAGGTGGCGCCGGTTATCTCGTCGTGCACTTCGAAGCGGTCGCCCCAGTCAAGCCCGAGAGCGGGCATGTCCAGTCGCACGGTGGTCTCCCGGGCCGAATGCGGGTCAAGATTGACGACGACGATGACGAGGTCGTCGTCGGGGCGGAGGCGGCCGAGGGCGGGTCCGCCCGCCCGGGCCGTGGTGTGCCGTTTGGAGAAGACTGTGATCTCGGGCGTCGCGGACTCGTGGATGTGCAGGTTGCGCATCCAGTGCAGGGCCGGGTGGTCGCGCCGGATCTGGTTGAGCCGGGTGAGGTAGGGCGCCAGCGAGGCCCCGGCGCGTTCCGCGCCGGCCCAGTCCCGCGGCTTGTACTGGTATTTCTCCGAGTCGAGGTACTCCTCGCTCCCGGCCCGCACGGGGGAGTTCTCGTACAGCTCGTACCCCGCGTACACCCCCCAGGTCGGGGAGAGCATCGAGGCGAGCACCGCCCGGATGCGGAACGCCGCCGGCCCGCCCGTCTGCAGGAACCCGGGCAGGATGTCCGGGGTGTTGACGAAGAAGTTGGGCCGCATGTAGTGCGCCGCGTCGACCAGCTCCTGCGCGTACTCCTCCAGCTCACGGCGCTCGTTGCGCCAGGTGAAGTAGGTGTAGGACTGGGTGAAGCCAATCTTGGCGAGCGTGTGCATCATCGCCGGGCGGGTGAACGCCTCGGCCAGGAACAGCACGTCCGGCTCGGTCGCCTTGACCTGGCCGATGAGCCACTCCCAGAACTCGACCGGCTTCGTGTGCGGATTGTCCACCCGGAAGATCCGGACGCCGCGGGCCGTCCAGAACCGGACCACCCGCAGAATCTCGTGATATAGACCGATCGGGTCGGCGTCGAAGTTCAGGGGGTAGATGTCCTGGTACTTCTTCGGCGGATTCTCCGCGTACGCGATCGAGCCGTCGCTGCGCACGACGAACCACTCCGGATGGTGCTTCGCCCAGGGGTGGTCCGGCGCGCACTGCAACGCCAGGTCGAGTGCGACCTCCATGCCGAGCGAGCGGGCCCGCGCGACGAAGAGGTCGAAGTCGTCCAGGGTCCCCAGATCCGGGTGGACGGCGTCGTGGCCGCCCTGCGAGCTGCCGATGGCCCACGGTGAACCGGGGTCCTCCGGGCCGGGCGTGAGGGTGTTGTTCGGGCCCTTGCGGTTGATCTCGCCGATCGGGTGGATCGGTGGCAGATAGACCACGTCGAAGCCCATCGCGGCGACGGCCGGCAGTCGTTCCGCGGCGGTGAGGAAGGTGCCCGATCGCGGTGGGTCGAGGCTCGCACCCTCGGACCGGGGGAACAGCTCGTACCAGCTGCCGTAGAGCGCCCGCTCGCGGTCCACCCACACCCGGTACAACGGGGTGCGGGTCACGAGCTCGCGCAGCGGGTGCTCGTCGAGCAGACCGGCCAGCTCCGGGGAGCAGGCGGCGGCCATGCGCTCGTGCGGATCCGTCACGTTGTCATCGCGCAGGACCGCGACGGCCCGCGCGATGTCGACCCGGCGGGGCTCGGGCACTCCGGGCAGCGCGCGCAGCAGCAGCCGCGCGCCGTCCTCGAAGTCGACCGCCAGCTCGTCCACCGTCTGGCCGGCACCGACCTTGAGCTCGATGCCGTGCCGCCAGGTGGCCAGCGGATCAGCCCAGGCCTCCACGCGATAGCCCCACAGGCCCTCGCGGCCCATGGCGACATCGGCCTCGTAGCGGTCCGTGCCCGCGCCGGCGAGTTTCATCCGCGTAAACGGAACTCCCTGGCCGTCGGGGCCGGAAAGAACGACATTGGCCCCGATGAGGTCATGCCCCTCACGGAAGACCGTCGCGCTGACGGTGAGGGTTTCCCCCTCCACCGCCCGCGACGGCCACTGGCCACAGGAGACGACCGGGCGCGCGTCAGTGATGACAACCCGGCCTACTGAACGTCCGATCATCATGGGGACCTTATCCAGACGAACCACGACTCAATGGTCGACCCTGTACATGGCGTTCGGTGACACCGCCACGTGAACTGCATGCAACCACCGGATGGGCCCACGTTGTCTCTGTGGTGGGTCTGCCTGTGCTGTCCCGATGGTCACGGTCCTGACCGATGTTCCCGGCTTGCTCCGGTGGTTAACCTTCCGCGGCGAGTATTGCTCTCGTAGACACTGTGGTGTGTCCGGTGGGTGACGTCGGACGGGTCGCTGCGCCGGTCTGGGAGCCTCGATGGCGCTCGTTTCTGACGGTGTGCCCACCACATCGCCCGCCGCACGTCGAGTTCGGGCGATGTGTCGTTTGGGTGACAGTGGCCCCTGGGGGTGGTGAGCCTTTGGTGGTGGCACGCTCGGTGATCTGGGAACCTCGTCGCGCGCTCGTTCGTCCCGCTGAACACAGAACTGCAGAACACCGAGTTCCGATCGACCCGGGCGCCGGGCGGGCGGAGCACGGCCCGGCCACGGCGGCCGGAGGGTACGGCCGCCGGGGCGGTCGCCCTCGGGCGAAGTGGCGGTGCGGGTGGCTGCCGGCAACTGCCCGGGGGCACGCGTCGCTGCCGGGCAGGTCCCGCCGGCTCGCGCGCGGCTGGACATGTGACGCAGGTGACCAGACCGGGCCCGCGAGGGTCCGAGGCGGACACACCGGACCCGCGAGGGCCCGGGGCGTGATGTGTGACGCAGTACGCTGCCGGCGCCCGGACCCCTGGGCGGCCGGGGGCGGCGCGCCGCCCCCGGCGCGACCACCGCGCGCGGGCGACAGCGCCGGGCCGGCCGGGAAGCCGGCCCGGCGAGCATCCGACAACACCGAACCTGGAGGAGCAGTGGGAGTCAGCCTCAGCAAGGGCGGCAACGTGTCGCTGACCAAGGAGGCGCCCGGTCTCACGAACATCATCGTCGGTCTCGGCTGGGACGTGCGGACGACCACCGGCGCAGACTTCGACCTGGACGCCAGCGCGATCGCGTGCCGGGCGGACGGCAAGGTGGTCTCGGACGGGCACTTCATCTTCTTCAACAACCTGAAGAGCCCGGAAGGCGCGATCGAGCACCAGGGCGACAACCTCACCGGTGAGGGCGAGGGGGACGACGAGAAGATCAACGTCGACCTGGCGGGCCTCCCGACCGAGATCGACAAGATCGTCTTTCCGGTCTCCATCTACGACGCGGACTCGCGCTCGCAGAGCTTCGGGCAGGTGCGAAACGCGTTCATCCGCGTGGTGAACGCCGCCGGCCAGGCCGAGATCGCGCGCTACGACCTCACCGAGGACGCCTCGACCGAGACCGCCATGGTCTTCGGCGAGGTCTACCGGCACGGGGCGGAGTGGAAGTTCCGCGCGGTCGGCCAGGGCTACGCCTCCGGCCTCGCGGGAATCGCCCGTGACTACGGGGTGAACGTCTGACGGTTCGCGTCCGCGTGCGCGACATCACCCCGGGACGACTTGGTCCCGGGGTGATCCTCGGCGTTGGCGCTGACCCCGGCATCGACTCCGGCTCCGCCGGCGGGCCCCGGCCGGGAGCTCGAGCGGGTCACGGGCCGGCCCCCTGCGACGCGTCCGCGCCGATGGATCCAGCCGTGTACGGACGGTGGGGAAGGTGGGTGCCTGTCGGGTTTCGGTCGTGCCGAGTGACCCGTACCTGGCTACGATTCGCTCGACCGCGGGACCTACACCGCCCGGTGAGCTGGACGCAGCGGTCGGCGACAGTGTGTGACGTTGTGTGTGGTGGGTTCCGTACGGACCGCGGAGCTCGTCCGTAAACGCCTGTCGAAGCACTGTGAGCCGGTCCGGGAGGTGTTTCAAGGAGTGCACGCACTTCGAATTTTCGGCTGGTCCCTCGCCATCACGGTGATCGGGGTCGCGGGGGCTGGTGTGATCGGCGGCGGCGACGCCGCGGCGATCGTCGCCATCCTCGCCGTCCTCGAGATCAGCCTCTCGTTCGACAACGCGGTCATCAACGCGACGATCCTGCGCCGGATGAGCGAGTTCTGGCAGCGCATCTTCCTCAGCGTCGGCATCATCATCGCCGTGTTCGGGATGCGGCTGCTGTTCCCGATCGTGATCGTGTCGCTGACGGCGCATCTCAGCCCGGTGGACGTCTTCGACCTGGCGCTGAACCACGAGGAGGAGTACGGGGCCCGGCTGCACGACGCGCACCCCTCGATCGCCGCCTTCGGCGGGATCTTCCTTTTTATGATCTTCCTTGACTTCATGTTCGACCCGGAGCGCGAGATCCAGTGGATCAAGCGCATCGAGGAGCCGTTCCGCCGGGCCGGCCAGCTCGACGTCGTGTCCGTCGTGCTGGGGCTCGTCGCGTTGCTGGTCGTGGGGGAGGCATTCTCCGGCGACCACACCCAGCAGGTGCTGA
The DNA here is from genome assembly GCF_900465275.1 of Parafrankia sp. Ea1.12. Taxonomy (NCBI): domain Bacteria; kingdom Bacillati; phylum Actinomycetota; class Actinomycetes; order Frankiales; family Frankiaceae; genus Parafrankia; species Parafrankia sp. Ea1.12. The sequence goes on from NZ_UBIZ01000703.1 coordinate 18,227, forward strand.
CGGCGGGGGTCGCCGGTCTCGCCACCTATCTGGGTGTCCGCGGGCTGGGCGAGTTCTTCGAGGCCCGCGGAATCGGCGCGGACGACGACGAGGACGACGAGGACGAGAAGGCCGGGGTCGACGGCTCGGCAGCGGGGAAGACCACGGCACCCGGTCGCACCACGGGAACCTCGGACGTGGTCCTCGCGACCGGCCGGGCCGCCTTCTTCCTGTTCCTCTACCTCGAGGTGATCGACGCGTCGTTCTCGTTCGACGGCGTCGTCGGGGCGTTCGCCATCTCGCAGAACATCTTCATCATCGCGGCCGGCCTGGGTATCGGCGCCATGTACATCAGGTCGATCACGGTGTACCTCGTCCGGCGCGGGACACTGGGCGAGTACATCTACCTGGAGCACGGAGCGCACTACGCGATCGGCGCGCTCGCCGTCATCCTGGCGGTCTCGATCGAGACCGAGGTGCACGAGATCGTCACCGGGCTGATCGGTGTGGCGTTCATCGGGCTGGCCCTGCTGTCCTCGATCCGCCACCGCTCGAAGGAGCGGCAGGAGAACCTCGACGGCGGGGACGACGCGGCCGCGGGTGACCAGTCCGGGGACGCCGGCGATCCCGAGAGCGCGCCGGTCGTCGGCACCCGGAGCTGACGTCACCACCGACCACCACCCACCACCTATCTCACCGCCGACCACCCCACCGCCGTCACCCACTGCCATCACCCACCGACCGCAAGGGAGCGGAACATGGGCATCGACTACAGCAAACGACCCGCCGCACCGGCGGCGGGGCCGCCGGTGTCACTGAGCAAGGTCACGCTGACCAAGTCCACGCCGACCGTGTCGCTGAGCAAGCAGGGTGGCGGCGGGCGGCTGCACGTCAACCTGAACTGGAACCAGACCGGGACCGGCGGCGGCGGCGGGGGTAAGGGCGGCTTCCTCAAGCGGGTGCTCAGCGCCGGCAGTGGCGGCATCGACCTCGACCTGGCCTGCCTGTTCGAGCTGGCGGACGGCCGTTCCGGCGTGGTCCAGGCGCTCGGCAACGCCTTCGGCTCGTTCGACAACCCGCCGTACGTCAACCTCGACGCCGACGACCGGACCGGGGCCGCAACCGGCGGTGAGAACCTGCACGTCAACCTCGCCCGGATCGGTGAGATCCGTCGCCTGCTGGTCTTCGCCTTCATCTACGAGGGCGTGGCCTCCTTCGACCAGGCCGACGCCGTGGTGACGCTGACCCCGGCCCAGGGCGCGCCGATCGAGGTCCGCCTCGACGAGCGGGCCGGCGGCGCCCGGATGTGCGCGATCGCGCTGCTGACGAACACCGGTGGTGACTTCTCCGTCAGCCGGGAGGTCCGGTATGTCAGCGGACACCGCGAGCTGGACAAGGCGTACTCGTGGGGCCTGGACTGGACCGCTGGCCGCAAGTGACCGGTCACCGCGGCCCGTCCCGCGGTGCGAGGGGCGGACCCGGAGTTGAGTGGAACGCCGGAACCGGGCAGGCTGTCCGCAGTAGCCGGGAATCAGTCGTGATCAGGGCCCACGCACCGGGATGACCCGTCCGTTGCCGCCGCCTGACGGGGAGGGGCGTTACTCCATGTTCCAGCCACGGCGTTCCTCCCGGTCGGGCCGCTCCGGCGGCCCGGGTGAGGCGGGCGAGGGCCGGGGCGGCGCCGGTGGTTACCGCTGGTTCGCCCCTGAGGACCTGCCCGGCGAGGAGCTGCCCGACACCCGGGAGCAGGGTGAGGACGATCGGGGCGAGCCCCGGTCGGACGGGCCGGAGCGGACGTCCGCCTGGTACGACACGGACGACGGCACCGACCCGGGCGACGGGGAGTACCTCCGTCCCAGGGGCTACGTGTCACGGCTGCCGGGCGGCCGGTCGGGGCGCGAGCGCTCCGACTCCGGTGGCGCGGGCGCGCCGGCCGGGGGCGGTCGCGGATTCGCCCCGGACACCTACGAGCGCGCCGGGTACGGCCCACCGGACCGCGGCGAGGGAGATCCGGAGGCGGGCTACCGCTCCGCCTACCCGGACGAGGCCTACGGCGACCCCGGGTACGCCGGCGGCGGGTACGAGGAGAGCACGTACGAGTCCGGGCCGGAGGGCGAGGACCGGTACGCGGGCGACGGCTACCGGCGGCCCGAGACCGCCGACGGCGAGTACGACCGCGGTCCCGGGTACCCGGGCGGGCCGCGGTACGCGGGCGGTGACGGGTTCGCCGACGCTCCCGGCTTCCCCGGTGAGGCGGTTTTCACAGGCGAGGCGGACTACATCCGCGGTGGCGAGCCCCCGCTCCCGCGCCGGACCAGCTACAACGCCGCTCGCGGCTATCCCGACGACGGCGGCTACCGGGGCGAGCCCCGGTACGCCGGGGACGGCGGCGGTGCCGCGGCGTATGCCGGCACGCCGGGATACGCCCGCGACCCGGAGTTCGTCCCGGACGGCCCCGGTACGCCGGAGTACGTCGCCGAGGCCGATTACCCGGCCGGTGCGCAGTACTCCGGCGACGCCGAGTACTCCGGTGACGTGCGGTTCACTGAAGGTGACGCGCGGTTCGTGGGGGAGGCGCGGTACCCGGACGACCCGCGGTTCTCAAACGACTCCCAGTTCTCGGACGACCCGCGGTTCTCGGGCGACTCCCAGTTCTCGGGAGATGCGGAGTACCCGAGGGACACGACGTTCGCCGGTGACGAGGAGTACTCGGGGGACGGCCCGCGTGCCGGTGGCGAGGGCTACCCGGATGCCGCGCCGTACGCCCGCGGGTCCGACCGGTACGAACGCGAGGGCGACTTCCCCGACGGCCCGGCATACCGGCGCGACGCCGCCTACGCCGGTGGCGCCGACTACACCGATGATGCGGGCTACGCGGGTGGCGCCGCCTACGAGGCGAAGGCCGATGCCGGCCGCGGCACCGCTTTCGCGCCCGGCGGCGGAACCGGCTACGGCGGGGACACCGGCTACTCCGGCGACGGTGAGTACACAGCCGCCGCCGGCTACGACGGAGCCGGCGATCGCGGCGGTGCCGAGCTGCCGCCGATGCCCGCGCAGAAGATTGATTTCTTCCGGCGCTACGTGCGCCAGTCGACCGAGCCCGCCGGCATGCCGGACGCCCCGGCCGGGGACGGCGGGGACTCGACGGGGGCCCGTCCCGCCAGCCGTCGGGACGAGTTCGACCTGCTCGACTACGAGATCCTCGGCGGGAGCGCGTCCGACCGGCATGCCGGGGACGCCCCCGCCGGCCGCGTCCCCGGCCAGCTCGACGACGCCGGGGACCCGATCGGGAACTACCCGGCAGCGGAGCACGTCTTCGCCGCGCGGGACCGGGTGGACGTCCTCGTGCCGGGTGACCTCCCGACACCGGGTGGCCACCTGGCGGACGACGCCGTGGCGGCCGGCGATGTCGTGGCGACAGGCGACGTCGTGGCGGGCGACATCGTGCCGGGCAGTGTTGTGCCGGACAATGCCGCGGCGGGCGATAGCGCGGCGGGCAAGGTCGTGGCGGGCGAGGTCGTGGCGTCCGGCGAGCTGCTGGAGCCCGACGACGTCGTCGCGTCCGGTGATCTGTCGGCCTCCGATGATGTTGTGGCGTTCGATGACCTCCTGACGGGAGACGATCTCCTGACAGGAGACGAGGCAGGCACCGGCAGGACGGCGGACGGGGCCGGCGCGCAGGCGCTGGGCGCACCACCGCCGGGCACCGGCCTCGGCCTCGGTTTCGAGCGGGGGCCGTTCGACGGCACCGGCCGGCCGGCCGACGCGGACGTGATCGACGGATCGGGCGCGGACGCCGTGCCCGCGCAGACCATGCCGGCGGGCACCGTTCCGGCCGGCACCGTTCCGGCCGGCGCTGGGTCAGCCGGCGCTGGGCCGGCGGGCGCCGTTTCGGTGGGTGCCGGGGTCGTGCCGTCCGCCGCGGTCCCGGTGGGCCTGGCGGTGGGGGACACCGATGGCCCGGCCGTGACCGGCGCGGTCCCGTCGGACGAGGCCCCGCCGGCCGCCGCCGTGGACGGCGCTTTGAACGGAGCCGTCATGAACGGAGCCGGAGTGGACGTGTCCGCCGCGGCGCTGGTCGACCGGCAGGTGCTGGAACGCCTCGCCGATCGGGTGGACGAGCTCGTCCGCCTGCGCCGCCACGACGCCGAGCTGGTCGACCGCCTGCACGCGGAGAACGGCCGGCTGCGCGGCGGTGAGCTGACCGAGGCGATGACCCCGCTGCTGCGCGGGCTGGTCCGGCTGTACGACCAGATGAGCAGCCTCGGTGCCGAGGACGCCCAGAGCGTCGCCGGGATCCTGCGCAAGCAGCTGCTCCAGATCCTGGACCTGGCCGCGGACGTCCGTCCCTACGCGCCGGCGGCCGGCGACCCGTTCGATCCGGGGCGGTCGCTGGGGGTCCGCCGGGTCGGCACCGACGATCCGGCGCTGGAGGGAACGGTCGCCCGGACGGTTCGTCCCGGCTTCGTCCGCGGGGAGTCCATGGTCGTCCGACCTGCCGAGACCGAGGTCTACCGGGCCTTCTGACCAGGCGTCCCGACCGGGCGTTCCGGCGGGGTGGGACGGCCCGGGGGACGGCCGGCTCCGACGGCCCGGCACGCGCGCGTCATCATCATGAGGCAGATGCCGGCGCGCACGCCGCCGGCGGCGGAGCCGGTGGCACGTAAGCCGGCCGGGTGGGGGCGTCGCCGGTCGTGGTCTGCCGGCCGCAGCAGTCGTCAGGTGAAGGGAAGATCAGACGGTGGCAGGCACCAAGGTGTTCGGAATCGACCTGGGCACCACCTACTCGTGTATCGCCCAGGTCGACGAGTACGGCCGCCCGGACGTGATCCGCAACATCGAGTCACAGCCGACGACCCCCTCGGTGGTCCTCTTCGACGGCGTGGCCGCCGGTGGCCCGGGCGGCGCGGAAGGCGGCACGGCCGGCACGGCAGGGGCGGTGGCCGGTGCGTCCGGCGGCGGTGGCTCGACGTCGTTCGTGGTCGGCACCCAGGCCAAGCGTCAGGCGCGCATCCGCCCGGACGACGTCGCGCGGCTCGTCAAGCGGCACATGGGCGCCTCGGACTGGCGGTTCGTGGCGTACGACGTCGAGTACAGCGCCGCGTCGGTGTCCAGCCTGGTGCTCAAGGCACTGGCCGCGGACGCGCAGCGGGCGACCGGGACCCCGGTGACGGACGTGGTCATCACCGTCCCGGCCTACTTCGGTGACGAGGAGCGCAAGGCGACCAAGCTCGCCGGCGAGCTCGCCGGCCTCAACGTCGTCGACATCATCAACGAGCCGACCGCGGCGGCGTTCGCCTACGGGTTCGCCCAGGACGGCCAGTCCACCTCGACGGTGCTCGTCTACGACCTCGGCGGCGGCACGTTCGACACGACGGTGATCCGGCTCAGCGAGAACGACATCACCGTGGTGGCCACGGACGGCGACCACGAGCTCGGCGGCGCCGACTGGGACAACGAGATCGTCCGCTACCTGGCGCAGAAGTTCGTCCAGGAGCAGCCGGACGCCGGTGACCCGCTCGACGACGTCCACGACGAGCAGGAGCTGCTCACCGCGGCCGAGGACGCCAAGCTCGCGCTGTCCGGGCGGGAGAGCGTGGACGTCCTGGTGATGCACGGCGGGCGACGGAGCAGCGTGCCGGTGACCCGGGCGACGCTGGAGGAGATCACCGGGCCGCTGCTGCAGCGCACGATCGACCTCACCGGCGCGGTCCTGCAGCGGGCCAAGGAGAAGGGCGTCGACAAGATCGACCTCTGTCTCCTCGTCGGCGGGATGAGCAAGCTGCCCGCGGTCGCCCGCCGGCTGGGGGAGACCTTCGGGCTCACCTGCCGGCTGGTCGACCCGGACCTCGCCGTCGCCAAGGGCGCGGCGGTCTACGGGCAGAAGAAGGCGCTGGAGCGCGAGGTCCGCGCGGAGCTGGTGGCCAGCGGACGGCTGCGTCCGGACCAGCAGCTCGACGCGGCCGCGACCGGTGACCTTGAGGTCGCCGCCGCCGCGAGCGCGTCCGCCGCCGGGCTGACGACCTCGTCGGTGGTCGACCTCGTGCGCACCCGCGTGACGGATGTCACCTCGCGTGGCTTCGGGATCTTCGCGGAAGATCGCGGCAGCGCGGTGGCGGCATTTCTGGCCCACCAGAACGACGCCCTGCCGATCCAGGTGAAGCGCACGTTCTACACGATCTCCGACGACCAGTCCGAGGTCGACATCCGGGTCTTCGAGCAGGGCACCGGCGTCGAGTCGACGCGCATCGAGGACAACAAGGTGATCGTGGCCGGCGCGATCAGTGGCATCCCGGCCGGTCATCCCCGCGGGACACCGGTCGAGGTCACCTTCGAGATGGGCCGGGACCAGACCATCCAGGTCACCGCCACCCATGTGGGCGCCTCCGAGCCGCTTGTCCTGCGGGTCAAGGCCGGGGTCGGCAGCGAGAGCATGAAGACCGAGGAATCGGCCAAGGTCAATCTCCTCAAGCAACGGAACTGATCTCCGTCGGGGCGGCGGTGGTGCTCGCGGGGATGAGCACCACCGTGACCGCGGCCCGAGCCGAGATCCGTACCCTCGACCTGGAGCGGGTGTGCCCGGGCGTGCGGGCGGTGGCGGAACGAGGGTGAAACGGTGAGCGCGGCGTTCGACGGCAGCGGCTACCGGCGACGGGTCCTGGCGCCGCTGCGTGCCCGGACCCCGGTGGACACGGCCGACCCCTACCTGGTCGCGGACCTTGATCCGCTGCTCGAGCACACCGACTCCGAGGTCGCCGCGCAGCTCGCCCGGGTGATGGCGTTCCTGCAGCGTGAGCGCAACTCGGCGAAGTACGCGGCGCTGGCCACCGAGCTGGTGCGCCGCCGCGGCGAGTGGGAGGCGCCGCTGCTCGACGGCGACGCCCGGGCCCGCCTGCGGCACACCGTCCTCGATGCCCGGCGCAACGGCGACGCCGAGCGGCTCGCCAAGGTCGACGGCTACCTCGTCACACTGCGTGATCGTTTTGGTGGCATCCCGGCCTCCAGGGTCGCCGGCCTGCGCCGCCTCGCGGCCGCGGCCGGGGTGACCGGGGCCGAGTTCGACGCCCGGCTGGGCCGCGAGGTCATCATCGCGGACGGCGGCGGCGCCGGCGTCGAGGCGCTCGCCCCCGAGGTCCGCAGCCAGATCCGGCAGCGGCTGGAGGACCTGCGCGTCCTGCGCGGCGGAGACCGGGCCGGCACCGCCTCCCTGTGGGACTTCCTCGGTCTGCCGCCCGACGCCGGGCCGGACCGCATCCGCTCCGCCTGGGAGGCGGTGGCGGCCGGCAACGCCCGGCGCCCGCACGACCGCGAGAAGACGCTGACGGCCGACCTGCTGGCCATGGTGCGCTCCCGGCTGGTCGAGAGTGACCCGGCGGCGTACACCGCGGGTCTGCTCGCCGATGTCGCAGACGAGCTCCGCCCGATCGTCGAGGAGCACGTCGTGCTCGACGGCGAGCTGACGGCGGTCGCCTACGAGGGGCTCGTCCGGGCCGCCCTGGCCGCCGGCCGCGGGCTGGGCGCCGAGCAGGCGAAGACGGTCATCCTGGGCATCGCCCGCAACCTGGGCGCCGCGGTCAGCACCGGCGGCGCCGTCGACTACGTGCTGTGCCCCGGCTGTGGACGTCCCGAGCCGGTCGGCGGCTCGCGGACCTGCCGGTACTGCGACGCGGGGCTCTACACCACCTGCCCCGGGTGCGCCTCGCTCACCGAGGCCGCCGCCGTGACCTGCCGGCGCTGCGGGTACAGCCTGCGCCAGGTCCGGGCTGCCGGCGACGCGCTCGCCGCCGTGCGCCAGGCGCTGGAGGCCGGCCGCCCCCGCGAGGCGAGCGACGGCCTCGCCCGGGTGCGCGCGGCCGTCGCGGCCGCCGGCTCGGGGGCCGGCAACGGGACGGCGGAGGCCGCCGACGAGCTGGAGTCGCTCGTCCGGGCCGGGCTCGGCGCCGCCGAGGCGGGCTGGCGGGCACTGGCGGAGGAACGCTCCACCCTGCGCTCCGACGCCGCGGTGGAACGCGCCCGCTGGCTGGTCGCCCGCGCGGCGGACGTCCCCGGGCCGGACGGCCGCCCGCCGGCCGAGGTGCTCGGCGAGCTGACCGCGCAACAGGCCGTCATCCGGCGCCGGGTCGAGGCCGCCCGCGGCCTGCCGTCCGAGCAGCAGGAGGCCGCGCTGGTCGCCGTGCTCGCCACCGCCGTCGACAGCGCGGACGCGCTGCGCGCTCTCGCTGCTCTGCCGCTGCAGCCACCGACCGATCTGACCTCCGTGCTGGCCGACGACGCGGTCCTGCTGCGCTGGCGGCCGTCCGCCTCGGCCGGCCCGGTCACCTACCGGGTGGAGCGGGTCGCCGTCGACCCCGGCTCCGGGCAGCTCACCCGGCGCGGCCTGGGCACCACCAGCTCCACCGAGCTCGCCGACGCGGGCGCCCCACCGTGGACGCCGGTCCGGCACGAGGTGACCGCGCTCTCCGGCGAGCGGCGCTCCCGGCCGGTCAGCACCGCGCCGGTCATCGCCGTGCGGGACGTCGCCGACCTACGGGCCGAGGCGACCCCGACCGGGGTCCGCCTCACCTGGCGGCCGAGCGGGCCGTCCGACACCGTGACGATCGAGCGCACGGTCGATCCCGACTCGTCGGTCTCCGCCCCGCCGCGCCGGGCCCGGGTGACCGGCGGGAGTTTCCTCGACTCCGACGTGCTGCCCGGTGTGGGCTACCGCTACCGCGTGTTCGTCGAGTACACCGACGTCGACGGCAGCGCCGCCCGCACCTCGGGGTCGCGGGCCGAATTCGGCCTGCTCACCCGGCCGCGACCGGTCACCGACCTGGTCGTCGGCGCCGAGGACGGGCAGGTCGCCCTGCGGTGGACGCCGCGTTCCGGGGCCGAGGTGCGGGTCTACGCGACGGCCGTCCCCCCGTCCGGCGGCGCCGTCGGCGCTCTCCACCCGGGTGGTCCCGGTGCGGACGGGTCGGGCTCCGGTGCGAACGGGGCCGGTGGGTATGGCGTGGGTGCGTACGGTGCCGGTGGGCACGGTTCCGGTGGGCACGGCACCGGGGTGCTTGGCGCCCGCGCGTCGGTCAACTG